>JANNHC010000682.1:0-5374 GCA_031404215.1 Acidobacteriota bacterium | reverse complement strand
CAGGGGAGGCGCTCCAGCTCCCGGAGGCCACGGAGGTGAGCGAGCAGCCCGGTCAGGGGCTGCGGGGAACCGTGTCCGGCCATCAATTGCAGATTACGAGCCGCGGCAAGCTCGCGGCGCAAAGGATCGCTGGCGCCGATCAGATCCCGCCGGTCGGCGGCGGACTCGAGTGCGTGGTGGCGATCGACGATCGCTACGCGGCGGCCCTGCGCTTTCGTGATGCGCCCCGAGCGGAGAGCCGTTCCTTCGTGGAGCACCTGGGTCCCAAGCACCGATTCGAGCGGGTCATGATCGTGTCGGGCGATCGTGAGTCGGAGGTGCGCTACCTCGCCGAGCAGGTGGGGATCACTGAAATCCACGCGGAGAAGAGTCCGGAAGAAAAGCTGGCTATCGTCCGCAAGGAAACAGACGCCGCCAAGACACTGTACGTGGGGGACGGCATCAACGACGCCCCGGCCATGATGGCCGCCACGGTCGGCATGGCGATTGGACAGAACAGCGACGTGACCGCGGAAGCCGCGGGCGTCGTGATCATGGATAACTCCATCGAGAAGGTGGACGAGTTCATGCACATCAGCCGCCGGATGCGACTCATTGCCCTCCAGAGCGCGGTGGGTGGAATGGCGCTGAGTGTCATCGGCATGGTCTTCGCAGCCACCGGGCATCTCAGTCCGGTGAGCGGCGCCATCACTCAGGAAGTCATCGACGTGCTGGCCGTGCTGAACGCCCTGCGGGCCGCCTTTCCTCCCAACGTGATTCATGATCTCTGACAGCCGGCCGGGCCCTTCTTCCCGGCCGCTCGGGGCCAAGCGAAAGCCAGAATCCATGTCCTACGGCTTCTGTGCGACGTAACTCTTCCGCGCGCGCGGTTTCAACCCCCCTTGAGTAAGCCGTACGGTGATGTCGTGGACCTTGCCATCGCGTTTGGGCGGCGCGAAGGCCAGCAGATACTGTGTGTGCAACTCGTCGGCGACTCCAGCAAAGACGGCGCCGAGATCCTGCCCGACGCGAATCTCGGTGTAGCCCCCGCCGGTCTCTTCCGCGACGCGCGCGAGACCGGGGTCGGGCATGTCCGCCAGGAGCATCGCCTGAAGGCCGCCCGGTCCGATTCCCGGTGGCGTCGATCGAGTGCCCCGGCTGCGCATGCCGATCGCATAGATCATCACGTCCTCGCGGTGTGCGCGGTCGATGGCGTCGGCCTGGCTGGCGGGACGTTGGCGAAACGTCAGCGGGCCCGTGTCCTTCCCATCGCTCAGCACGAGAATGACGTTGCGCCTGTCATCCGCCTTTCCAAACCCGTCCAGCGCCTGGTCGATGGCGCGCCAGAGCGGTGTCGGCGCATCGCGGGCTATCGCGGTCGGCAGCGCCGCGGCGAGCTCTTCCGGATCGCGTGTGAACGACGGGCTGATGGTGACCTCGTGCCCGAACGCACCGACGCGCGCGGCATCATCCGGGCGAAGCCGCGCGAAGAGCTGCGTCCCGGCAGCGCGCAGCAGCGGCAGATTCCCCTCCATGCTGCCGGAGACATCCAGCATGACGATGAGCCGGATGGGCTGGGGCCTGTTGTCGAACTGGGTGATCGGCTGGGGCTGTCCTTCGTCGCGCACCTCGAAGTTATCCCGTGTGAGGGTCGTGACCAGCCGCCCGTCTCGATCCGTCACGGTCACGAACACACGGACGGCGTCGCTCCCGGCGCGAAAGATCGGTTGCTGCCGGGCGCCTGCACCGAGCAGGCCGAAGACACAGGTGGCCAGGCCTCCGCACGCCAGAAACCGTTTCATGCGCGTGACTCTTTCGTCCGCGGGCAAGGCAACTCACCTCCAGTCATGGCACGAGCCGGCTATCTCTCGCGCGGAGGGCGCCGGAACCGTGTCCTCTCAAGTGCGCCTTGAGAAACCGGCCGGTGTGCGACGCCCTGCAGCGCGCGACCTCCTCGGGTGTGCCGGTGACGACGACCTGGCCCCCCGCGTGCCCGCCCTCCGGTCCAAGGTCGATGACGTGATCGGCGGTCTTGATCACGTCCATGTCGTGCTCGATCAGGATCACCGTGCTGTCGTCGATCGTCACGAGCACCAGGTCGATGTCGGACTTCGCCAGACCGTATCGTGGGACAGGCTGCCGCACAGGAGGGCGGCCAGGATGCTGCGATCCTGCCGAACCTGCCCGACGAGGTTGTCGAGCGCCGCGGTGAACGCCTGCCGGGCTGACTGATGAACCATGCGCCTGAGGGAAGAATGTGCGAGTGTAACCGAACTGGAGGGGCCCTCGAGACGACTACATCGCTGTCTCGCACGAATCAAAGGACGGCATGGGTGGTTGTGCCACCCGGAAAGCTCTTGCATACTGTGCGGACTCTCCGGACTGTGAGAGGCTGCGTAAACTGAGATCCGTTGGCGGGCAAGGTCACACACATGGAAGCATTGGAACGACGTACGATCGCCAAGGTGTCGGCTCGGCTGGTGCCGTTCCTGATCCTGTGCTACTTCATCGCCTATCTGGACCGGGTCAACGTGGGTTTCGCTGCCCTGACCATGAACAAGGACCTGGGCCTCTCCGCCTCGGCCTTTGGCTTCGGGGCGGGCATCTTCTTCCTCGCGTACTTCCTCTTCGAAGTGCCGTCGAACCTGTTCCTCGAACGTGTCGGCGCGCGCAAATGGATCGCGCGGATCATGTTCACCTGGGGCGTCATCTCGGGCGGCACGGCGTTCGTCCGCGGCGAGACGAGCTTCTACGTCGTGCGGGTGCTGCTCGGAATCGCCGAGGCCGGCTTCTTCCCGGGCATCATCTTCTTTCTGACTCTGTGGTTCCCGGCGGTCTACCGGGCGCGGATCATCGGGTACTTCATGGCGGCGATTCCGCTGTCCACAGTAATCGGCGCGCCGGTATCCGGGCTGCTGCTGGGACTTGATGGGTTGGGAGGCATGAAAGGATGGCAGTGGCTGTTCATCCTGGAAGCCATGCCGGCCTTGATCTTGTCGGTCGTCGTGTACTTCTATCTGACGGACCGGCCAGCCGACGCGACATGGCTCGAGCCGGATGAGCGGGCGTGGCTGGTGGCCCGCCTGGAGCAGGAGCGGACGAAACGGGAAACCGTGCGCCGCTACAGCGTGACGCAGGCGTTGGTGAACCCGAAGGTGCTCGCGCTCAGCTTGGTGTATTTCGGCGCGGTGGCGACCAACTACGGGCTGAGTTTCTTCCTGCCCCAGATCGTCAAGGCGTTCGGCGTGTCGAACCTGCAGGCGGGGTTCGTCACGGCGCTGCCGTACGTGGTGGGCGTGATCAGCATCGTGTGGTGGGGACGGCACTCCGACCGCACACTGGAACGCCGGTTCCACCTGGCCTTTCCGTTATTCGTCGCGTCCGCGGGTATTGCGGCCTCTACCGCGTTCGACGACCCCACGCTGAAAATGCTGGCGTTGTCCATCGCGGGCTTTGGTATCTTCGGCTGCCTGCCCGTGTTCTGGACATTTCCGACGGCCTTCCTTTCAGGCGCCGCGGCGGCTGGCGGAATCGCGCTGATCAATTCCATTGGCAACCTGGCTGGCTTCGCAGGCCCCTATGCCATGGGTCGGATCAGGGACGTGACCGGCAGCTATACGCTTGGGCTGCTGTCGCTCTCGGCGGCCGGATTCCTGGCGATGATCATCGTGCTCGTCTTCGACCATGACCACTCGCTGGAACGGATGGATCCTTAGAGCCAACTGGGCGGAGTTCATGGCGGTTCGACAGGCGGGTAAGCCGCGGCGCGAACACCGTGGGCCGCCGCAGAATGTCTTACACTAGGTGCGGATGCTGTCTGTCTTTACGCGGGGTCCCGAGCGGAAGACCTGCGAGACACAGCTGAGCGCCGACGGCGAAGCCTTCGAGCTCGTCGTCGCGGAAGCGGGCGTCGAGCACGTCGATCGCTTTTCTTCCATCGAGCGGCTGCTGGCGCGCGAGCATGAGCTGCTCCAGGCCTGGCGCGCACAAGGATGGAACCCTCCCGCCCAGGTGAGACGCTGAACACGCTCCCACCGTTTCATCGCCAGGTGCGCTGGTGGATTCTGGCGCTTCTCTTCTCGGTGACGGTGATCAACTTCGTCGATCGCCAGGCCCTCTCGGTGCTGGCGCCCATCATTCGCGACACGTTTCACCTCTCGAACACGCAGTACGGCACGATCGTGTCGTGGTTTCAGTTCGGCATGGTCGTCGGCGAGTTCCCGATGGGCTGGCTGATGGACCGCGCGGGTGTTCGCTTCGGTCTGGCCTTTGCGGTGACCTGGTGGTCACTCGCGAACGGCCTGCATGCGGCGGCGGGATCGCTGTGGCAATTCCGCCTGTTCCGTTTCTGGTTGGGAACCGGAGAATGCGGCAACTACTCCGGCGGCAACAAGGTCGTCGCGCAGTGGTTCCCCGTGAAAGAGCGGGCGCTCGCGATCGGGATCTTCAACAGCGCTTCGATGATCGGAGCGTTCATCGCCCCGTTTCTCGTGATCCCCGTTGCGGAACGCTATGGGTGGCGCGCGGGGTTCCTCGTTCCGAGCGCGCTCGGCGTTTTCTGGGTGCTGGCGTGGTGGCGGCTGTACCGGGAGCCGGCCGTGCACCCTCACCTCTCGGCCGCCGAGGCGCAGTACATCGCGGGCGGCGTGCCCGGTCTTGCAATCCCGATCGCCGCGCCGACGAATCGCCAACTCCTGCGGTTCAGACAGACGTGGGGTTTGATGCTCTGCCGGTTCTGGGTGGGGCCCGTCGTGCAGTTCTATATTTACTGGATGCCGAACTACTTTCACGATGTGCGGCTGTTGTCCGTCCGCGAGAGCACGTATTTCAACTCCGTGACCTTCATCTTCGGCGACCTCGGCAGCATCGGTGGCGGCGTGGCCGCCGGCTGGCTGCTCGCTCGCGGTGCCCCGGTGAAGACCGCGCGGAGGACCACGCTATTTGCCGGCGCGCTGTTGTGCCTTCTGAGCGTGGTGGTCCCGCTCGTCCAGAGCATTCCCCTCGCGATCACCGCCATCTCGCTGGTGCTCCTGGGCCACACGTTCCTGTCCGCCAACATGTTCGCGTCGGTTTCGGATGTGTTTCCCGAAGCCGCTGTCGCCCGCGTCACCGGTTTGACCGGCGTGGCGGGCGGCTTGAGCGGCATTATCTTTCCCTATCTGACCGGTCTCATCGTGGACAGATTCAGTTATTCGCCTGTGTTCATCATGGCGTCGTTGATGCCGATGATCGGCATCCTGATCCTGTTTGCCACGCTCGGCAATTACGAGCGCGTGGACCTGAAGCCCAGAACCGGGACCGGAAATCGTCAGCGTCGCGGCGTACTTCGCGTCGCTGCCGGGCCCGGCGACGGGCGCGAAATCAACGCAGCTGCCCAACGTTGCCAAGACCAACG
>JANNHC010000681.1:0-16895 GCA_031404215.1 Acidobacteriota bacterium | reverse complement strand
CGACCGGCGACCCGCTGTTAATCTTGGGTCTGATCTGGGGGGCGGACAGCTGTCGTACCGCCGGCGGCGCGTTCGGGGTATCTTCCACCTTGAACATCCTCGATTCTCTGCGCGGATGGAGTATGACCGATCGTGACAAAGGCCATCACTCCGCGCAGTCTGCCACGATATATGATGCACCGCAGGAGCCCTGGCATGATCCAATTGACCGTCAACGCAAAAACCCGGCAGTTCGATGGCGACGAGCGCCTGCGCGAGCTGCCTGTCCAGAAGCATCTGGGGTCCACGCCGGCCTCGAGATCCGGCAATCAGTAGGCTCGGGGCTGCGGCACGCATGAGGCTCGTTTGCTCCGCTCGATTGGTGGTCGCGGGCGCGCTTGGGCTCTGTCTGGCCGGCGCATCGATCGACTCGACCGCGCTCGTGACGCGGACCCAGGCTCCGGCCCCCCCCGGCGGCGCGCCCATGAGGTGGTACAAGGGCAACACGCACACCCACACGCTGAACAGCGACGGCGACAGCACGCCGGACGACGTCGTGCGCTGGTACCGCGAACACGCCTATCAGTTTCTCGTACTGACGGATCACAACTTTCACACGAGTGTCCCGGGCCTGAACGCGCTCCATGCCGCCGACGAGAAGTTCCTCGTCCTCAAGGGTGAGGAAGTCACGTCCACGTCTGGCGGAAGGCCCGTGCACGTCAACGGCCTCGATACCACTCGGCGCGTCGGGCCACAGACCGGCGCAGCCGGATCCTCTGTCGTCGATGTCCTCCAGCGCAGTATCGACGCCATTCGCGCGGCGTCGGGCGTGCCGCACATCAACCATCCGAACTTTCAGTGGGCGCTGACCACTGAGGATTTGCAGCAGGTCCGCAACAACAAGCTGTTCGAGATTTTCAACGGCCATCCGGAGGTCAACAACGCCGGCGGCGGCGGCCTGCCCGGCCTCGAAGACATCTGGGATCGCCTGCTGTCGAACGGCATCCTCGTCTACGGCATCGCGGTAGACGATGCGCACGTGTTCAAGAAGCCGGGAGATCCGTCCGTGGCCGGCCCGGGACGCGGCTGGGTCATGGTGCGCGCGCCGCGACTCGAGCCTCGGGCGCTGCTCGAGTCGCTGGAACGCGGCGATTTCTACGCGTCCACCGGGGTCGTCCTGGAGGACTTCGAGGCGACTCCGAAGAGCATGACGGTGAAAGTACAGCCGCAAGGGACGTCCAAATACAGAATTCAGTTCATCGGCAAAGGCGGGCGCGTGCTGCGCGAGGTCACGGACGTGTCGGCGACCTATGCATTCACCGGTGACGAAGGCTACGTGCGGGCGCGGGTTTACGACAGCAACGGGCGGTTGGCGTGGTGCCAACCGGTCCACACCACGCGGTAGGAGAGATCAACAGGAGGCCCCATGCCGCTTGCCCGATACACTGCGTCGATCGTCCTGGTTGGCGCCGCTGTTGGCGTGCTCGCCGCACAGCAGCCGCCACCCTCGGCGCCCTATGTCCCGAAGCAGAGCGACCGGCCGCAGGCGCTCGCTGAGGACGAGCCGGGCTTTCAGCCGATCTTCGACGGCAAGACGCTCGCGGGATGGGAAGGCAATCCCGCGTACTGGCGTGCTGAGAACGGATCGCTCGTCGGCGAGATTACGGCCGCCACGGTGATCAAGAGCAACACCTTCGTCATCTGGCGCGGCGGCCGGCCGAAGGACTTCGAGCTGAAGCTTGACTACCGCATCACGCCCGAAGGCAACAGCGGCGTGAACTATCGGAGTGTCGTCGTGCCTGATCCGGTGACGCCCGCGAACAAGTTCGCGATGCGCGGATACCAGTGCGACCTGGACGGCCGCAAGATGTATCCGGGAAACAACTACGAGGAAAAAGGGCGCCTGTTTCTCGCCGTGCGCGGCCAGATGACGCACGTCGTCGGGGGGCGGGTTCCGGTGCTCGTCTCGACGATCGGTGACTCGGCTGAACTGAGCCGGAGCGTGACAGACGACTGGAACGCGATCCACCTCGTCGTGCGCGGCAACACGCTCACACACATGATCAACGGGCGCCTGATGACGGTGGTGATTGATGATGACGCACTCAATCGTCCGGCGGACGGGCTCATCGGCATGCAGGTCCACGTCGGACCGCCCATGAAAGTGGAATACCGCAACATCCGTTTGAAACACTGGTGAGAAGGAGAGATGCCATGAAACATGCGCTCACGGCCGCGGTGCTGGCGTTCGCGACCGCGGCGATGCTCGCGCAGGCGCCGCCAAGCTTCGCGGGCAAATGGACCCTCGTCGCCGATCCCAACGCCGCGCCTGCCGGTGGCGGCCGCGGCGGTATGGGCGGGCTCGGCCAGGACGCGACAATCGTGCAGGACGCCCCGACGCTGACGATTACGCGGACGACACCCATGGGGACGTTTACGAGCATTTACAAACTAGATGGCTCCGAGAGCAAGAACACGCTGAGCATGGGCGGCAACTCCGTAGACCAGGTATCGAGGGCGAAGTGGGACGGCGGAAAGCTGCTTGTGAACACCACGATGAACTTCAATGGGAACGCCGTCGAGACGAGCATGGTGATGTCACTCGACGGCAGCGGGAACCTCGTCGTTGACACGACACGGCCGGATTTCCAGGGAGGCGGAGCGCCGATCATCACCAAGGCCACGTACAAGAAAAACTGAGCAGCCCGACTATTTCTCGACGAGCTGTTGTGGCGGTCAGCACGTGACCGGCTGCTTCCGGGTGCGGAGCCGCCTCCCGCGTCAGTGCGCATCGTTCGCGACCGCTCTCGTGGTCTGCGGCGGCCTGTCTGCAGTGCCGGCCACGGCGGGCCCGCAAACACCCGGCAGTGGCGCTGCGCCGGCCCCTGTGGCGGTGGTGCGCGATCCGCAGGGCAGGGTCACGGTTCGAGCCACTCGCGTGGATGCTCCGCCACACGTCGATGGCCTGCTCGACGATCAGATCTATCAATCCCTCCCGGCAATCACCGGCTTCGTCCAGCAGGACCCCGATGAGGGTCAGCTTGCGACCCAGCCGACCTTCGTCTGGATCCTGTTCGATGCGGACAACCTTTACATCGCCGCACGCTGTCTCGATAGCCAGCCGGCGCGCATCGTAGCGAATGATATGCGCCGCGACGGCAGAAACATCACGCAGGGCGACAACCTCAGCGTCGTGCTCGACACGTTCCACGACGGACGCAATGCCTACGAGTTCCTGACCAACCCGATCGGTGGGATGTTCGACGCGCAGATCACGGACGAGCGTGACGTGAACCGCGACTGGAACGCTGTGTGGGTGGAGCGCAGCCGGCGCGACGCGGAAGGCTGGACGGTCGAAATGGCCATCCCGTTTCGTTCGCTGCGCTACAAGGGCAGCGGTCCACAGACGTGGGGCATCAACATCCGGCGCAACGTACGCTGGAAGAACGAGCTGTCGTATCTGAGCGCCGTGCCGCGGCTCTATGGCGCGCGGGGCATTTTGCGGATCTCGCAGGCCGCAACGCTCGAAGGGATCGAGGCACCTCCGGCCGCGCTCAACCTCGACGTCAAGCCCTACGTCGTCGGAAACGTCAAAGCCGACCGCGCGGCGGACCCGGCGTTCGGGAACCAGCTGGATGGCAACGGCGGATTCGATCTGAAGTACGGCATCACGCCGAGTCTGACGGCCGACGTCACGTACCGCACGGACTTCGCGCAGGTCGAAGACGACGATCAGCAGGTCAACCTGACCCGGTTCAACTTGCTGTTCCCGGAGAAGCGCGAATTTTTCCTGGAAGGCCAGGGTACGTTCGCCTTCGGCGGTGCGAGCACCACCCCGCCCACCGGCAGCGCGGCGTCGGCGCCGGTGAACACCCCCGTGCTGTTCTTCAGCCGCCGCATCGGGCTCAGCGGAACCCGGGCGGTCCCCATCGAGGCCGGCGCGCGGATGACCGGCAAAAGCGGGCGTTACAGCGTCGGCCTGCTCGACATTCAGACCGGCGATCTGCCGGCCGGGGGCGAGCGCGCCACGAATTTTGCGGTCGTCCGCGTCAAGCGCGACATTCTACGCCGCAGCTACATCGGCGTCATCGGCACCCGCCGGTCACCCGCCGCGGGGCCTGCGTCGCCGGGAGACAACGGCGTGCTGGGCGTGGATGCCAGCATGTCGTTTTTCCAGAGCCTCAATATCGTCGGCTATTACGCCGGGACGCAGACCAAGGGGCGGCGCGGCGACGACCGGAGCTACCGCGCGCGATTCGACTACGACGCCGATCTTTTCGGACTGCAGGTCGAGCAATTGACGGTCGGCAGGAACTTCAATCCGGAGGCGGGCTTCCTCCGCCGGGCGGACTTTGCCGAATCGCTCGCGCAGATTCGCGTCAGCCAGCGGCCCCGGTCGATTCGCTGGATGCGGAAGATTAATTACGAATCGGCGATCGACTACATCACCAACGGCGACCGGCGGCTCGAGAACAGGCAGGCCCGCGCAGCCGTGCGCACGGAGCTGCAGAACGGCGACTCCTGGAGCGTCGGTTACTACCACGACTTTGAGTCGATCCTGGCGTCTTTCGAGATTGCGTCCACACCCGTTCGGGCCGGTACGTATCGGTCACCGACGGTGCGCGCGGCGTACACGCTGGGATCGCAGCGGCAGCTTTCCGGCGAGATCAGCTTTGCGCGCGGCGGGTTCTATGGCGGCACGCGCACCGATGTGGGCTACCGCGGACGGGCGGAGGTCACCGCGAAGTTCTCGCTCGAGCCCGCGCTGTCGGTGAACCGTGTCGAGTTGCCGACTGGCCATTTCACGGCCACGCTGGCCAGCACGCGGGCGACGCTCTCCTTTACCCCGCGGATGCTCACCGCCGCGTTCCTCCAGTACAACTCGACCAGCAATCTCCTGACGACGAACGTGCGGTTTCGCTGGGAGTATCGTCCGGGCAGCGAGGTTTTCCTCGTGTACAGCGACGGCCGCGATACGCTGGCACGCGGGTTTCCGGCGTTCACCTCTCGCGGGTTGACGTTCAAATTCACGCGCCTGCTGCGCTTCTAGCGCCGGTTGTGTATTCTTTCAGCGTTGATGACCTTTGCGTTTCGCCTAATCGCTATCGTCCTGGCCTTCGGCGGGGTTTCGTGTCGCACGGCCCAGCCGGCGCCGCGGCCGCCCATCATCCAGCCTGGCGCGCCCGGAGAGACGAGTCGAGTCATCTCCGCCGGCAACGCCGTAGACCTGTCGCACGTCCAGCACACGGGCGCCGATGAGCGCTTCATGCAGGGCATGGTCGGACACCACCTTCAGGCGCTCGACATGACGGCGCTGCTCGCGACGCGGACGGCCAGCGACCAGATGCGGAAGCTCGCCCAGCGCATCGAGGTGTCGCAGTCCGACGAGATTACGATGATGCGGCGCTGGCTCGAGGTGCGAGGGCTCGCCGTCCCGGGCGACCATGCGCACCACATGGGCGGACCGCTGATGCCAGGCATGCTCACCGGGGAGGAGATCGATCGCCTCGCCACCGCAAAAGGGCTTGAGTTCGATCGCCTCTTCCTCGAGTTCATGATCAAGCACCATGAGGGGGCGCTCGTCATGGTGAAGGCACTGTTCTCGACTCCTCGCGCAGGGCAGGAGTCCGAAATCTTCGCGTTTGCGTCCGACGTGGACGCGGATCAGCGCATGGAGGTCAACCGTATGGGCATCATGCTCAGGGAGCTTCAGAAATGAGATCCGCCGCCACCAGGGCGCTCGGCTGTTCGGTCGCGTTGCTGTTCCTCGGGGTCGAAGGACAAGGACAGGAAGCGTCAAGAGATCCGCGCGTAGGACTGAAACCCGGACTGCGCGATGCCGGGCGGGCCGCCCGTCACCTGGAGCTCGTCGCCAGCCTTCCGAAGCCGGAGGGGTTCTTCGATCCCGGGTCGCCGGCGGGTGATCCCACTGAGCCCGAGACCGCGCCTGCCGACGCGGGCAGCAGCACCGGCAGCCCGACGCCGCCCGCCGGTCAGCCCGCGCAACCGGCACCAGTCGCCCCGGCGCCCCAGCGCCCCGGCCTGAACTTCGCCAACTCCGACCTGGCATTCAGCGGAAGCCTGGTGTTCATCGGTAATTTCAACGGATTCAACACCTACGACATCGAGACCCCGAAAAAGCCTCAGCTCTTTGCGTCAGTGGTGTGCCCGGGCGGCCAGGGCGACGTGTCCGTGCACGGCAATCTGCTCTTCATGTCGGTCGAGCAGACGAGAGGCCGGATCGACTGCGGAACGCAGGGGGTTCCGGAGGCGGTCAGTCCCGAGCGTTTTCGCGGGGTCCGAATCTTCGACATCAGCGATGTGAAGAAACCCCGGCAGGTCGCCGCTGTCCAGTCGTGCCGCGGCTCCCACACGCATACGCTGGTGACCGATCCGAAGGACGCGACGAACGTGTACATCTATGTGTCAGGCACCGGCAACGTCCGGGCGGGCGAGGAGTTGGCGGGGTGTTCGGGCGGCGATGCGAAAGCTGACTCGAACACCGCGCTGTTCAGCATCGACGTCATACAAGTGCCACTGGCCGCGCCGCAGGCCGCGCGTATCGTGAACCGGCCGAGGATTTTTGCGGACCCGAACACCGGGGCGATCTCGGGGCTGTGGGCCGGTGGCGATCACGGGCCAGGCACCCAGAAGACGTCGCTCACCGATCAGTGCCACGACATCACGGTGTTTCCGGAAGTGGGATTGGCTGCGGGCGCGTGCTCCGGAAACGGCATCCTGCTGGACATCAAGGACCCGGTGCACCCCGTCAGGCTCGACGCCGCGTCCGACAAGAACTTCGCCTACTGGCACTCGGCGACGTTCAACAACGATGGCACCAAGATTATCTTTACCGACGAGTGGGGCGGCGGCACGCGGCCTCGCTGCCGCGCGACGGACCTCGCCAGCTGGGGGGCCGACGCGATCTTCGACATCGTCGATCGGAAGCTCCGTTTTGGCGGGTACTACAAGATGCCGGCCCCGCAAACCGAACAGGAAAACTGCGTGGCGCACAACGGATCGATCATTCCGGTTCCCGGGCGCGACATCATGGTTCAGGCGTGGTACCAGGGTGGGGTCTCCGTGTTCGATTTCACGGACTCGGCGCATCCGGTCGAAATCGCGTTCTTCGACCGCGGTCCGATCGATGCCACCCAGCTCATTACCGGCGGGTACTGGTCAACCTATTGGTACAACGGCAACATTTACGGCACGGAAATCGCCCGCGGCCTCGATGTATTCCGCCTGACGCCGAGCGAATACCTCTCGCAGAATGAGATTGATGCGGCGAACCTCGTTCACTCAACCGACTTCAACGCGCAGCGCCAGCAGAAGATCATATGGCCGGCGCAGGCTGTCGTCGCCCGTGCGTATCTCGATCAGCTCACGCGCAGCAAGACCATCACACCCGCGCGCGTCCGAGAGTTGAAGGCGGCGATTGACAGCGCCGACAAGGTCCGGACGGCGAGAGGCAAAGGCGCGCCAGCCGCCAGTGAGAGACTCGACACACTGGCGACGGAGTTGGAGAGCAGTGCCGGCGCCGCCACCGGAATCGATGCGACTCGTCTTCGATCGCTCGCCGCCACGATGAAAGAGCGTGCGGCCGGCTTGCGCTGACGCGGACTAGATCCTGACGAATACGCGACGGCGGTACATCCAGAGGAGCATCAGCCAGAACAGAAGCAGCGTTGTGGCGCCGATGAAGATCGGTGCGAAGGCCACGCCGAACATCTCGAACACCGCGGGTCCGAGATGAATGCGCAGCGACCGCTCGACGTACTCCGTTGCCACGTGTACGACAACGTACATGGCGATGGAGTTCATGCCGACGACCAGGAATGGAAACGCCCACCGTTTATATCCCTTGAGATCAATCACGTAATAGTACGCTGCGAGGAACATCGCGACCCACCCGGCGCTGAACAGCGTCCACGACGGCGTCCAGATGCGCTTCACGATCGGACAGATGCCGAGCAGGTGAAGCGCGAGGCCGGCGGCGATTCCAGCCACACCCCACGCGATCAACAGCCGTGCCTTTTCCACCCCGGGGCGGGTGCTTCCGAGCAGCCCGCCGGCCAGCAACCCGAAAATCATCGTCGCCAGCGATGGAACGAAATTGAGCGTGAGATACCCGCCGCGGTTGAATGCGAACGGCCGCTCGCGAGGAAACAGGTTCAGGAACCATTGATCGGCTTGATTGGCCAGGTTCGTGTTCTTGTCCCAGTGCGCGGCGAAGCCCGTCACGTGGTGGGGCCAGTCGGGCGGAACGCCCACGGTTGTTGTGTCGAAGCCCGGCGCCGGCAACGGATACAGCGCGAACGCGGCCCAGTACGCGACAAGAATGGCTCCGGCCGCTATCCACTGCGTCCGCGGCCGCGTCCAGGCGAGGAGAAAAAGAAATACGTAACCCAGGCCTATCTGGGTCAGGACGTCTTCGAATGTGAAATATGTCTGCGGACGCGCCTGCGAGCGGAGAAAGATCCCGAGCGCCACCAGCGCGAAAGCACGGATCACGCTGTGCCCAAACATCCCCGCAAACGCCTGCCCCTTCGCGCGACGGCTCGCGAGGGAGAAGGGCAGGGCGACGCCGACCATGAACATGAACGCCGGCTGGATCAAGTCCCAGGGAGCGCACCCCACCCACTCCCGATGATCGAGCGTATCGGCCAGGAATCTGGCGAACCCACTGGATGGAAAGCTCCGAGCGACGTGCGCAATCTCGAGGATTTCCGAAGCCATGAACAGCATCGTCGCGCCCCGGAAGACATCGAGCGACGTCAGGCGCGCGGGCGCGGCATGCGGTGGCGAAGCGGAAGCGCGGGCTGGCGCTGTGGGCCCCGGGTGGACGACATCCATCACGCCGCGGATGCTAGCACAGGCGACCGGATCTCGCGCGGAGGCCGCGGAGAACGCCGAGAACCCGGTACGGCGGCTCGCCAAGGCCGGCCTTGTACCGGCGCAAAGCGCGGGTTCGCGAGGCGCCCCTGGCAGCTTGTGCTCTGTGTACTCTGCGATCTCAGCGTCTCTGCGCGCGATCATCCGCGTATCGCCGATGACGTCCGAATCCGCGCTAACATCCCCAGGTGACAAAAAATATCTTCGACGCCGACGATCCGGCCCTCACCGATGTTCGCACCCACGCCGCCGGCCCGTCGGGCTCGCTGCCGTTCACCGCCGACATGCTCCGCGAGCGGCCGTCCGGCGACTTGTTCGGGTGGTCGCAGAACGCCGGCATGGGTTGGGATCCGGCTGCCCTCGGCGGCAGGGAATTCCTCATGCTGTCGACGCACGGGGGGATCCGGTCGGCGGACGGCACGCCGATCGCGCTGGGATACCACACGGGTCACTGGGAAGTAGGCCTCCTGATGGAAGCGGCCGCGCGCGTCTTCAAGGCCAGGGGCGCGGTGCCGTTCGCCGCCGCGTGCACCGACCCGTGCGACGGGCGTTCGCAGGGGACGACGGCGATGTTCGACAGCCTGCCATTTCGGAACGACGCGGCAACGGTGTTCCGCCGCCTCATTCGCTCGCTGCCCGGCCGGCGCGGCGTCCTCGGCGTGGCGACGTGCGACAAGGGACTGCCGGCCATGATGATGGCGCTCGCCGCGAATCGCGACCTCGCGTGCGTCCTCGTGCCGGGCGGCGTGACGCTGCTGCCGATCGACGGAGAGGACACGGCGCGCGTCCAGACAATCGGCGCGCGATTCACTCATGGGGACATCACGCTGGAGCACGCGGCTGACGTGGGATGCCGCACGTGCGCGTCGCCGGGTGGCGGCTGCCAGTTTCTCGGGACCGCCGCGACAGCGCAGGTGGTCGGCGAGGCACTCGGGATGTCTCTCGGGCATACGGCGCTCGCCCCGTCGGGGCACGCCATCTGGCTCGACATGGCGCGACGGTCGGCGCTGGCGTTGATGACCCTGGAATCACGCGGCCTGACGATGGCCGATATCCTCACGGGCGCCTCGATTGAAAACGCGCTCGCTGTGCACGCGGCGTTCGGCGGATCGATGAATCTCATCCTGCATCTGCCGGCGATCGCGCACGCAGGGGGATTGCGCCGGCCCGATGCCGGCGACTGGGCGCGGGTCAGCCGGCAGGTGCCGCGTCTGGTGGACGCGCTGCCAAACGGGCCTCGACACTTCGCGACCGTGCAGGTCTTCCTTGCCGGCGGCGTCCCGGAAGTGATGCTTCACCTCCGGCGCATGGGCGTACTCGACACCCGCGTTCTCACAGTGGAGGGCATCACGCTCGAGGCCCAGCTGGACGCGTGGGAGTCCTCGGACCGCCGCGCGGCGCTCCGCCGCCAGCTGCAGGTGCACGACGGCATCGATCCCGACGATGTGATCATGTCGCCGGAGACTGCGGCGGGGCGAGGCCTGACGCCGACGGTGTGCTTTCCTCACGGCAACCTCGCGCCCGAAGGGTCCGTCATCAAGAGCACCGCCATCGACCCGTCCGTCCTGGATGCCGACGGCGTGTATCGGCTGAAGGGCCCCGCAAAGGTGTTCCTGACTGAGCCTGCGGCCATCGCCGCCATCAAGGACAACCGCATCCAGTCGGGCGACGTCCTGGTGCTCATCTGCCGGGGGCCGATGGGCGCAGGGATGGAGGAAACCTACCAGCTCACGGGCGCGCTGCGATACCTGCCCTTCGGCAAGCAGGTGGCGGTCGTCACCGATGCGCGCTTCAGCGGTGTCTCGACCGGTGCGTGCATCGGCCACGTCTCGCCTGAAGCGCTCGCCGGCGGGCCGATCGGCAGGCTGCGCGACGGCGACCTCATCGAGATCGTCATCAACACGCGTACGCTGGACGGATCACTGAACTTCGTGGGCGAAGCCGGAGCCGAGGGAGGAGCGGAGGAGGGCTCGCGCCTCCTCGAACGCCGGGGACAGCGGCAGGACCTGGCGGCTGATGCAGCCCTGCCGGACGACACGCGAATCTGGGCCGCGCTTCAGGACGTCAGCGGCGGCGCGTGGGGCGGCTCCGTGTACGACGCGACGGCCATCCTCCGCGTCATTGCCGCCGGCAAGCGCGCGCTGGCATCTGAAGGCTCTAGTAGTGTCCCCTCACCGTGATCCAGGATTTGCCATCCGTTTACAGATCCACGATCTTCCCCGGATTCATCCGGTTTTCGGGGTCGAGCGCACGCTTGATCGACCGCATCACCTCGACACCCTCGCCGTGCTCGGCCTCGAGGAACTTCATTTTCCCGTAACCGACACCGTGTTCACCGGTGCAGGTGCCCCCCATCGCGAGCGCGCGTGTGACCATGCGCTCGTTGAGACGGCGGGCCTCGGCCAGTTCCTCCTGGCTCGCTGGATCGAGCAGGTAGATCACGTGGAAGTTCCCATCCCCCGCATGGCCGACGAGGCACACGGGAAACGGAAGATTTGCGTGATCCTCCTTGGTCTGGAGGACGCAATCCGCCAGGCGCGAGATCGGGACGCAGACGTCGGTCGCCCAGGATCGGCAACCGGGCCGAAGGGCCAACGCGGCAAAGTGGACGTTGTGCCGCGCCTGCCAGAGCCGCTCGCGATCCTCGAGCTCGGTGGCCCACTCGAACCCGCGGCCGCCGCGTTCGGCGGCAAGCGCTTCCACCGTGGCTGCCTGCTCCGACACGTTGCGAACCGTATCGCCATGAAACTCGAAGAGCAGCGTGGGCGCCACCGCGTAGCTGGTCTTCGAATACCGGTTCACGGCGTCCATCTGCACCTCGTCGAGGAGCTCGATGCGCGCAACGGGCACGCCCAGCTGGATGGTCGCAATGACGGCGTCAACGGCCCCCTTGATGGAGTCGAATGCGCAGACGGCCGCGGCGACCGCTTCCGGAACGGGATGCAGCCTGACCGTTACGTCAGTCATCACGCCGAGCGTGCCTTCGGATCCCACGAAGAGACGGGTGAGGTCGTACCCGGCAGACGACTTGCGCGCGCGTGTGCCCATGCGCACGACCCGGGCGTCGGCGAGGACCGCGGTCACGCCGAGAACGTTCTCGCGCATGGTCCCGTACCGGACGGCGGTCGTGCCCGAGGCCCGTGTCGCCGCCATGCCCCCGAGAGTCGCGTCCGCGCCCGGATCGATCGGAAACATCAGGCCCGTGGTCCGCAGCGCCTTGTTCAGCTGCAAGCGCGTGACGCCCGCTTCGACCGTCGCGTCGAGATCTTCAGCGCTGATTCGGACGACGCGGTTCAGGTCGCGCAGATCGATGGTGATGCCTCCACGCAGCGCGTGGACGTGTCCTTCGAGCGATGTTCCGGCGCCGAAGGGAACGATCGGCACACCAAACCGCATGCTGACACGGACGATTTCAACAACCTCCTCCACGGTGGAAGGAAAGCACACGACGTCTGGAGGCGCGGGCGCATGGTACGACTCGCCGTGGCTGTGATGCTCGCGCACGACCGGCGCATCGCTCGCGCGCGGGCCGAGTAGCTGTTTGAGTGCCGCGATGGCGGCGCCGATTGCGCCAGGCGTTGTGGAACTGACCATGAACGACTCTTTTATATCCTGAGCGGCAGGTTTCTGCACGCTGCGCCAGCGCGGTTGGGCTTTTCCAATAATCACACCCAATGAACAGCCGGATCAGCTAGAATCGAGATCTGATCGCCGAGGCCGGATCCGCCTGCATTGCCCACGATTCCGCCCGGGCCGGTCGCTGACCGGCCTTTTTGCTGTACCCGCACCGCGCGCGTGACATAGGGGAGATTTCCAATGGCGAACCGCACAAAAGTTACCCAACAGAAGCGCGCGCGTGAACGCGCCAAGCAGGAGCGCATGCAGGAGAAAACCCGCCGGCGCGAAGAGGCAAAAACGCGGAAGGCCAGCGAGCCTCAGCAGGCGAGCACCGGCGACGAGGATCCAGACATCGCGGGCATCATCCCGGGCCCGCAGCCAAACCCCTGGGCCGACGAAGATATGCCGGACGAAGAGACCGAGACGGAAAAGTAAGCACCCGTCCATGAATCTGCTGTGAGCTCGGAGGCTGCTGCAGGGGAGGGAACGGATGGATGGCCACCGAGGCGCGCCCGGCCGTGGCAGCAAGCCGCGTCAGCCAGTAGACGGAGATACCCACCAGATCAGCGCTGCAAGCTGGAAACGGCACCCGGTCTGGAGGAGACCGGAATTCCACGCTTGGCGCCGGCTGTCTACCGCCTGTCGCGAACCCTAACGCGGAGGCTAATTCCTACGCATCAAGCGGCCCCACCGGTACGCGTACAGATACTCGCTCCGGCAGTTCGGACAGATCAGCGACCCCAGCCAGGAGCCCGATCGGCGGCTCTGCTCGACGCATTCCAGGGGGTGTTCGCAGTGCGAGCATTTGAGATGCGGACGTTGCATCTGCCAGCTCGATTGGAGCCCGGCGGACGAAATCTCGAGATCTCGCGACGTGTCAGGGGAATGGGATGATCTGCGCATCGGGAGCCTCCGCTGAGGAGCTCAGCAACAGACATGCCCGTCCAGCGCACACGCGCGTAGCGAAAATTGCACGTGTTTTAGTGGATTCTTCGATTTGGACGCGGTATTGGACGGCCAACTGGTTGACCACCGGCCAACCAGTTAGCCGCCCGACGTGACCTGGGTGCAGGGTTTTCGACCCCGAACCGGGTCAGACTGTCCGGCGTCCGCTGAGCAGCCCGACGACGAACAGCACCAGCGCGATCACCAGCAGGACATAGATGAAGTTGCCCAACGTGTACCCGCTGACCATCCCGAGGAGCCATAGAACCAGCAGAATCACCGCAATCGTAAAAAGCATCGTTTCCTCCTGCCACATGGTTCAGCACAAGACGTGCCGTCCCGCACACCGGATCCACGGCTCCTAAATGAACCGCGTCAGCCTGAGGTGTGTCGGTGGATTCCAACATTGAGGCTAGCTCGGCTGTCTTGTCCCCAGCCGCTGCCCTCGATTAGCATCGGGGTGCCTAGCTAGAACGACAAGGGACGCGACAACCAACTTCGTTTTGTTTGGTTGCGGAGGAAGACTTCATGCCGACGATGACAGCGCACGTGACCGTGATGAGCTTTGCCATCGCCCTGGCGCTCGTGACCGGGACTGAATCTCGAGTCGCCCGCGTCGCCGCACAGACACCGTTAGCCACCGCGTCCGCAGCGCCGAGCGCCATCGATCCCGCATTGCTTGCGGGCCTTGGCTGGCGATCGATTGGCCCGGCACGCGGTGGACGATCGCAAGCCGTCGCGGGAAGCGCGAGCCGTCCGTTCGAGTACTACTTCGGCGCGACCGGCGGGGGACTGTGGAAAACAACCGACGCGGGCCTGACGTGGCGTGCCGTCTCCGACACCGCGTTCACATCATCTTCCGTCGGCGCGATCGCGGTGTCGGAGTCGAACCCGGACGTGGTGTACGTCGGCATGGGCGAGACCGAACTGCGGGGCAACATCCTCCAGGGGGACGGTGTGTACAAGTCCGCGGACGGCGGGAAAACATTTACACATCTTGGCCTCGAGAAGACGCTCGCGATTTCCCGAATCCGCGTGCATCCTTCCAACCCCGATATTGTCTACGTGGCCGCTCTCGGTGATCCGTACGGCGCAAGCCCCGAACGTGGCATTTTCAAATCCGTCGACGGCGGAAAGACGTGGACCAAGCCGCTCTTCAGGGACGACAAGACGGGGGCCGTGGATCTGACGATGGACGTGAAGCATCCCGACGTGCTCTATGCCGGCCTCTGGGAGGTGTTCCGCACTCCGCATTCGCTTTCGAGCGGCGGTCCCGGGAGCGGAATGTTCAAGACCACCGATGGCGGTACGACATGGACGGACTTGACGAGCAAGGAAGGTCTGCCGAAACCGATCTGGGGAAAGATTGGCGTGTCGGTGTCGGGGGCGGATTCCAACCGCGTCTACGCCATCATCGAAGCGGCCGACGGCGGCGTGTTTCTTTCAGACGATGCGGGGAACAGCTGGAAGAAAATCAACGACGACCGCCGGCTGCGGCAGCGCGCGTTCTACTACACGCGCATCTACGCCGACCCGCAGGTCAAGGACACCGTCTACATCCTCAATACGGGCCTCTATCGTTCGACGGACGCCGGGAAATCCTTGCGCGCCATCCGCGTGCCTCATGGCGACAACCACGATCTGTGGATTGCGGCGAACGATCCGGCGCGGATGATCAACGGCAACGACGGCGGGGCGAACGTCAGCTCCAACGCCGGCGAGAGCTGGACCGATCAGGACTTTCCGACGGCGCAGTTCTACAACGTGGTCACGACCGCGCATGTGCCGTACCACGTCTGCGGGGCGCAGCAGGACAACAGCACCGCGTGCGTGTCGAGCACGGGGGACGGCACGCTGTACGCCGCCGGTGGCGGCGAGAGCGGCTACATCGCGCCGGACCCCGAGGACACCGACGTCTTCTACGCCGGCAGCTACGGGGGCCTGCTGACGCGGATCAATCGCCGCACCGGCGAGCAGCGCGCGATCAACATCTGGCCGGACAATCCGATGGGCTTCTCCGCGGGTGATATCACGGAGCGCTTTCAGTGGACGTATCCCATCGTGATCGCGCCAACCGACCCGAACACCCTGTACGCCACGTCCCAACACGTCTGGAAAACGACGAACGAGGGACAGACCTGGGAGCGCATCAGCCCCGACCTCACGCGTCACGATCCTTCGACGCTCGGACCCTCCGGCGGACCGATCACGCTCGACCAGACGGGCGTTGAAACGTACGCCGTGGTCTTTACGCTGGCGCCGAGCCCGGTGGACGGCCGCGTCATCTGGGCGGGCTCCGACGACGGCTACGTGCACGTGACACGCGACGCCGGAAGGAACTGGGAGAAGGTGACCCCGTCCGGCCTGCCGGACTTCACGCGCATCAGCCTGATTGAAGCGTCGCCTCACGATGCAGGGACGGCCTACCTCGTGGGCAACCGGTACCAGCGCGCCGACCGCGCACCGTACGTGTACAAGACCACCGACTTCGGAAAGACGTGGACGAAGATCGTGAGCGGTCTGCCGGCGACCGATTTCGCTCGTGCGATCCGGGAGGACACGCGTCGCGGGGGATTGCTGTTCCTGGGCACCGAGAACGGCATCTACGTGTCGTTCGACGCCGGCGCCGCCTGGCAGTCGCTGCGGCGCGAGTTACCCGTCACGCCAGTGCACGGCGTGGCCGTCAAGGGGGACGACCTCGTCATCGGCACGCACGGCCGGTCCTTCTACGTCATGGACAACATCTCGGTGCTCCGGCAGATCACGCGGGAGACGGCGAGCGACCCCGTCGTCCTGTTCGATCCGGCGGACGCGACCCGATCGGTGTCGCGCGGCGTGTCGGTCGATTATTACCTGAAGGCCGCGGCAGACAGCGTCACCATAGAGATAATCGATCCGCAGGGTACGTCGGTCCAGACGTTCAAAGGCACGGCGGCCCCGGCAACGCAGCCTCCGGCGGCGCGTCCAGCAGCGGAGGAGGGGGGCGATGAAGGATTCCGCCCACCCGTGGCGCGCGTCGCCGTCAAGGCGGGGATGAACCGCTTCACATGGGACATGCGCTATCCCGGCGCGCGCGATTTCCCCGGCCTCATCATGTGGGCCGGAAGCACCCGCGGCCCGCAGGCGCCGCCAGGGAGCTACACGGTGAAGCTGACCGCCAACGGCGTGACGAAGACCCAGGACGTCGTCATCACGCGGAACGAGGCGGTCACGACCGTGACCGACGCGGACCTGCAGGCGCAGTTCGCGCTGGCCAGGCAGATCAACGGCAAGGTCACCGCCGCCCACGACGCTGTGGTCCGCATTCGCAGTGTGAAGGATCAGGTTGCCGCTCGCCTCGGCAAGACGGGCGACTCCCGGATCACCGCCGCGGGACACGCGTTGATCGCAAAGCTGACCGAGATCGAGGGAGCGATTTACCAGTACCGGAATCGCAGCAGCCAGGATCCGCTGAACTA
>JANNHC010000680.1:0-3294 GCA_031404215.1 Acidobacteriota bacterium | reverse complement strand
TTCAATATTTTCGGCGGCAAGGCCGCGAAGGAAGGGGTCGTCTCGACGACGGCCGTCAAGGGGAACCGCAAGTCCACGATGAACGAGTCCACGGGACAGATCATCGATCTCGCGGAAGAGAAGGTCTACAACCTCGACGTGAAGAAGAAGACGTACGAGGTCACGACGTTCGACCAGTTACGCCGCCGGATGCAGGAGGCTCGCGAGCGGGCCGAAAAGGATGCCGCGCGCACGCAGGGCAAAGAGGACAAGCCCGAGAAGTCCGAGCCGCAGAAGGAATATGAAGTTGACTTCAACGTCAAGGAAACCGGAGAGAAGAAACAGCTCGCCGGCTACGATACCCGCCAGGTGATCATGACCATTACGGTCCGCGAGAAAGGCAAGACGATCGAGGACGCCGGCGGCGTCATCATGACGGCGGATACCTGGTTTGGGCCGCAGATCGCCGCCTTGAAGGAGCTGACCGATTTCGACGTGAAGTACTGGAAGCAGCTGCAGGGCCCAGACGCCATGGGGATGTCCGCGGAGCAGCTGGCCACGGTCATGGCGATGTACCCCTCGGTCAAGCAAGCCATGGATCGACTCCAGAAGGAAGGCTCGAAGCTCTCGGGCACCGCGCTCGCGACGACGACCACGGTTGAAGGGGTCAAGTCGAGGGAACAGGCCTCCCAGCAAGCCGAGGGCGCAAAACCGGCTGGGGGACTGGGCGGACTGCTCGCGCGTAAGATGGCCAAGAAAGACAACGACGGCGCGGGCGGGCGCGCGACGATCTTTACCGCCGAGCACGAACTGCAGGAAGTTCAGAAGTCGGTCGCCGCGACGGACCTCGACATTCCGGCCGGCTTCAAAGAAAAGAAGTAGGCTCGTTGCTTCGACGCGGGAGGAGACATGGATCGAAAGCAGGACGCTGGGGTACCCCCGCGCGGCCTCGCGCGGCGACGTTTTCTGGCCGCGATTCCCGCGGCCTTTGCGGGGAGCTTGACGGCACCGGCGCTCGGCCGGCAGCAGCAGACGCCGCCGCCGCCGCCGCGCATCGATACCACGACGCTCGATTGCGCGGAGAAAATTCTCGGCGTCGATTTCACCGACGCCGAGGAACAGCAGGCCGTGCAGGGGGTGAACCGGAACCTGGCGTCCTTCGAGCAGCTTCGTGAGCTGGACATCCCGCTCGATACGGAGCCGGCGGTCACGTTTCGTCCCTACCTTCCGGGGAAGAAGCCCAGGGGCGGAGCGACTCCGGGCGCAAAGATCAGGGTGACGCTCCGGGCCCCTGCCGCGCGATCGACTTCGCTGGACGATCTGGCGTTTCTCCCGATCACCGCGCTCGCGCCGCTCATCCAGCGCCGTGACGTCTCCGTCACCGAGCTGACGAAGATGTATATCGGCCGGCTGAAGAAGTACGGGCCGAAGCTCAACTGCGTCGTGACGCTGACCGAGAACCTCGCGCTCGCACAGGCCGCCCAGGCGGACCGCGACATCCTTGCCGGCAAATACAAGGGACCGCTCCACGGCATCCCGTGGGGCGCGAAGGATCTCTTCGCGACAAAGGGCATTCCGACCACGTGGGGCGCGGGACCGTTCCAGCACCAGGTCTTCGACTACGACGCCACGATCGTGGAGCGGTTGCATGCGGCTGGCGCCGTGCTTGTGGCAAAGCTCTCGATGGGGGCGCTCGCGCAGGGGGACAACTGGTTTCGTGGCCGGACCAACAACCCGTGGAACCTCGAGCGAGGCTCGAGCGGATCGTCGGCGGGACCCGGATCGGCGACTGCCGGCGGGCTCGTCGTCTTCGGGATTGGCACGGAAACCCGCGGATCGATCATTTCTCCGTCGGCCGAAAACGGCGTCACCGGCATGCGGCCGACCTACGGCCGCATCAGCCGTCACGGTGCGATGGCGCTCAGCTGGACGATGGACAAGATCGGGCCGATGTGCCGATCGGTTGAGGATTGCGCGCTCGTATTCAACGCCATCTACGGGCCAGACGGCCGCGACGAGACGACCGCCGACGCGCCGTTCGCCTGGAATCCTGATCTGCCACTGTCGAAGCTGCGGATCGCATACCTGAAGAATGAGTTCGATCCGCCACCGCCAGGCGCGGGCCGGGGCGGCCGCTTGGCCGGGATCGGGGCGGCGGCTGGGACGGGCGCGGCGGGCGCAGCCCCGGGGGCAGGCGCGGGGCGTGGCGGCCGGGGGGCGCTCACGCCCGAAGAGCAGCAGCGCCAGCGCGACGCCCGGCTCAAGATCTTCAACGACGTGCTGGATGTTTATCGGAAGGCGGGCGCGAGACCTGAGCCCGTCGAGATTCCGTCGAACATCACGAGCATCTCGAACACGATTGGGTTCATTCTGAACACGGAAGGAGCCGCGGCGTTCGACGACCTGACGCGCAGCAAGGACATCAGCGATCCGTCGCTGGGATCATGGCCGAACGCGTTCCGCACGCACCGGTTCGTGCCCGCGGTGGAGTACATCCGTGCCCAGCGCGCACGCACGCTGCTCATCCGCGCGATGGACACGTTCATGTCCCAGTACGATGTCTTTCTCTCGCCGACCAACAGCGCCACGATCGGCGTGACGAACCTGACCGGGCATCCCGCGATCGCGCTGAAGGCGGGATTTATCGACAACCGCCCGGTCGAATTGATGGTGACGGGGCGGCTGTACGACGAGGCGACGGTGCTCCGCGTCGCGCTGGCATTCGAACGCGGCACCGACTGGCACACGAAGAATCCGACACTGAGCGTCTGATGCCTACCTCCGCCTCTCGCTCCTGACGAGCGCCGCAAGCACCTTCCCCTGTTCGAAGTCGCCGAGCTTCTCAGCGGCATCGATGTAGGCGTCGCGCGCCGGGCCGGAGATCACATGGGCGGCGGCGACGGCGAGGAGCACCTGCGAGGCTTCGAAGCTGCCCTTCATGGCGACGGTCGCGCGGAGGACGGCCAGGATCGTGTCTGGTGAGGTACCCGGGCGTCGGACGATGGCCTGAAGGACGCGACCGCGTTCAAACGTCGATCCGATTGATTCAACCGCGTTGAAGAACGGCGCGCGGAGCGTCCCTTCGATCGGCTGCTGACCGACGAGCTGCAACAGGAAGGACGCCCTCTCGAAGTCGGAACTGACGCTGGCGCCGGAGACCAGCATGGCCGTTGCCGTGTCGGGCGTGAGATCGGTGCGCGTCGCGAGCGTCTTCAGCACCCGGCCGTGTTCGAAGTCGCTGTCAACCGTGGCGAGCGCACTGAAAAACGGCGAACGGGACGCATTGTCGAGCGGCTGGAGCCTGGCAATCTGCAC
>JANNHC010000679.1:0-4579 GCA_031404215.1 Acidobacteriota bacterium | reverse complement strand
CGCTGCAACTCGCTCCCGTCGCCGCTTTCTCCGATCTTCCAACGCTGCTCCCTCCGGGAACGACCATAGTCGTGACTGACACGAAGGGCCGCCACGTCAAAGGCAAGCTCAGTGGGCTCAGCGGGGAATCGCTGTCGCTCGCGATGGACGGGCGCATCCAGAAGTTCACGCGACCGGAGGTTTGGGAAGTCCGGAAAGTGATCCCGGACACAATAGTCAATGGCGGGTTGATCGGTCTTGTGGCCGGGTTCGTCCTCCCCGCTGTGATTTGCACCAGCCGATCTGACGCGAGCGAAACCTACTTTTGTGTGGCGGGAGCGTTCGCTCTCGGAGGTCTCCCGGGGTTGGGGATTGGCTTGGGCATCGACGCTATGCGGTCGCGCAAAGTGATGCTCTTCCGGTCGTCGAGCGGCACGCCCCACGCGTTCACGGTAACACCCGTCGTTACGCCCGGACGAATCGAGCTGCGCGCCTCGGTGCGCCTTGGAAAGACAGGAGGTCGCGAATCTCGGCGCCGGCGTTGAGCACTAGGACAATCCATTTCCAGTTGGCATTCTGGTAACGTTGTTTCCACGCGATGACGCAGCCTACCGATCGTTGCCGAATCTTTCGTCTGCTTCACGAGTCCGGGTGCTTTATCGTTCCCAACCCATGGGACCTGGGCAGCGCCCGACTTTCGATTCGGAATAATTGACCTTTGCCCGCGCCGCTAGCGGCTGAGCGCAAGGACGCTTGCCAGCCATGACCAAGCAAACACACCTGACCGAGCGATTGATTCTGCCGGTGGGTGACTCCGATTTCCGAGCTCTCGCGCAGCTTCTGGTCAACGCGGTAGAGTCTGGAGCGGCCGTGAGTTTTCGCGCGCCTCTCGCGCTCGAGCGTGCTGAAGACTGGTGGCGAAGGACCATTTCTGCGTCCCACTCCGGTGCAATCTTCATCGTAGCTCGCGATGTCGAAGGGATCGTTGGCACCGTTCAACTCCACCCGGCCTGGGCGCCGAACCAGCCGCATCGCGCCGATATTGCGAAGTTGCTGGTGCATCGCCGGAGCCGCCGCACGGGCCTGGGCACTCAGCTGATGCAAACCATTGAGGACGCGGCGCGGCGCGCCGGGTTCAGCCTCCTGACGCTGGACGCGAAGCGGGGAGAGGCGGCGGAGCACTTGTACCGGCATCTCGGCTGGATCCCCGCGGGTACGATCCCGGGGTATGCTCTCGATCCGGACGGAACCCCGCATGACGCGGTTATCTTCTACAAGGAACTGAATCAAGCCGACGAGTCATGAGTCGGAGGACAGACACCGATGCTGTCGCGTGCGCGCTGCGGCTCATCGCCAGTCTGTTAGACGCCGGTTCAACATGGATCTAGAATCCACAACCGTTCGTGCAATATCAAGGCGCGGGAGGTCTTCCGAGTCGAAGGACCTGGTCGTGTTCTGGATTGTTCGCGACAGCGCGTGTGCTGAATGTGGAGAGCCGCTTGAAAAGGGACGGTTCCTTCAGATGGAGGCAGAACGGCCACTCTGTCTCGCCTGCGCCGACCTGGCACATCTGGTGTTCTTAGAGCGTGGTGACGCCGCCCTCACGCGTCGAGCGACCCGACACTCCACGCTGCATGCCGTCGTCGTGCGTTTCAGTCGCACCCGGAAACGCTACGAACGCCAGGGAGTACTGGTTGAGGAAGGAGCGTTGGAACGGGCGGAACGTGAGTGTCTGTGCGATGCGGAAGCTCGCGAAGCCGGGAGGCAACGCGCCGTCGCGCGACGGGCGGAACTCGACAATGCGT
This sequence comes from Acidobacteriota bacterium, assembly GCA_031404215.1. Lineage (GTDB taxonomy): Bacteria > Acidobacteriota > Vicinamibacteria > Vicinamibacterales > 2-12-FULL-66-21 > JALZOC01. The sequence continues at coordinate 2,795 of JANNHC010000679.1, read as the reverse complement.
ACGTCGCAGCGTTCGCGGAACGCGTTGGCGAGCTCTTCCCTGGCTGTCCGCACGACGCACAGCAATCCATCGCAAAGCATGCCTGCGAGAAGTACTCGGGTCGGGTCGGCCGCTCGGCCGCAGCAAAGGACCTCGACGCGAAGGCCGTTGAACTTGCCGTCCGGGCACATGTTCGGCATGCGCACACGCCATATGACCGTCTGTTGGCGCAAGGGAGGCCGCGATTCGACGCGAGGATTGAGGTCGGGGCAGTCGTCGACGACTGGCTCACTCGTTGGCGATCCAAACGATAAGCGCCGGCAACCAGCGGCCGGGGGGCGGGTTTGGGAACGGGCGTTATGTTGACTTCCCCCCGCTCTAATGTTTCCTATCGTCCACCACGTCCGGTCGAGATTCTGAAAAGAGGTGGTCATGCGTCTAGTCGTCATGGTTTTCGCGGTGGCGGCGTTCGCTGCCCAGGGCCAAACTGGTCCGGGGGGCGTGCGCGTGTGGACGTCGGCCGATATTGCGGCCAAGGGCAAGTCGCTCGCGCAGAAGCTGGACGCTCAGAAAGTGGCGAGCGAAGTCCTCGCGACCGAGGGAAATCGAAAGTTTATGGTGGCGCATCGGGAAGGATCCGGAGTGGCGGAGTGGCACGAGAAGGACGCGGACGTCATGGTGATATCCGCCGGCTCCGTCACGATGGTTTACGGCGGCACGATCGTCGACGGCAAGACCACTGCGCCCGGCGAGATGCGCGGCCCGTCGATTCGGGGAGGGACCGAGGTGTCGCTCGGAGCGGGGGACGTCCTGCACATCCCGGCGAAGGTCTCGCACCAGATGAAGCTGGATCCCGGCAAGCAGGTCACGTACTTCGTCACCAAGGTCGTGGAATAGATCACCGGGGGCACCCAGGCGAGGCGGTCGGGCTGGCCGCTCGGCCTCGCTGCGCACCGATCACCTCGAGCGTCTTCACGTACGCTCGCGCGCCGCCGGGCTGCCTCTCGACTCCGGCGGCTCGTCGTGGTGACCCGCATTTAGTCCGGTGAGCCGCGCGAATTCTCCTATAATGGCGCCGCCTACTCCACAAGCAACATGGACGTACAAGCCGGAGACGTCGCTCTCGGGCGGTATCGCCTCGGCCGTCTCATCGGCTCGGGGGGAATGGGCGATGTCTACCTCGCCCATGACGAAACGTTGCAGCGTGATGTGGCGATCAAGTTCGTCACAACCGGCAAGGCGAGCGATACGCTTACGCGACGCCTCATACAGGAAGCGCGTGCCGTCGCGGCCCTCGACCACCCATCGATCTGCCCGGTCTACGATGCCGGCGCCGATCCCGCCGGGCGTCCCTACATGGTCATGCAGTACGTGGAGGGGGAGACGCTCGCCGCGCGTCTCGCACGCGGGGCGCTGCCGGTCCGTGAGGCGCTCGTCACGTGCGCCCACATCGCCGACGCCCTGGCGGTCGCGCATCGGCAGGGCATCATTCATCGCGACCTAAAGCCTCAGAATGTGATGCTGACCGCGTCCGGCCAGCCCAAGCTGCTCGACTTCGGGATCGCCAAGTTCCTGCCGGCGCTCGACGACATCTCCGCCGACGACACCACCACGGGCCTCACAAAGGCGCATGCGCTGCTCGGCACACCCGCCTATATGTCGCCGGAGCAGATCCATGAGCGGCCGCTCGACGGCCGCAGCGATCTGTTTGCCCTCGGCTGCATCCTTTTCGAGTGCCTCACCGGGCGCCGCGCGTTCGAAGGACAGCGCACATTCGAACTGCTGGAGCAGATCGCGCGCGTGCATCCGCCCGCTCCGTCGTCGATTCGGCGCGAGCTCGACGAACGTCACGACGAATTGTGCCGGCGACTGCTTGCGAAAGAGCCGGCGGACCGGTTTCAATCTGCCGAAGAGCTCGTCGGGGCGCTTCGCCTCTTGCTGCCGGACACGTCTCGGGACGCGACCAGCAGCGGAGAGCAGCACAGGGGACGCCGCCTTGTCTCACGCGTGTGGACGCGCCGCTCTGCGCTAGCGGTGGCAGTGCTCATCGTCCTGATTGCTGCCGGCATCTGGCGCTGGCGAACGCCGGGGCTTCCCGTCGCTCCCGCGGGGGCAGCGGGCTACTTCCAGCTCGGCACGGACGCGCTACGCCAGGGCGCTTTCCATAGAGCGGCCGCGGCGCTGGGAGAAGCCGTCCGGCTGTTTCCCGAGTATCCGCTGGCATATGCCCGGCTTGCCGAGGCGCACGCTGAACTGGATGACAGTCGTGCCGCGGCTGTGGATCTCGTGCGCGTCGGCGAGCTCGTACCCGACACGTCGCGACTGCCGCGTGACGAGCGCCTGCGCCTCGATGCGATTCGATGGCTGGTTCTGAGAGACATCGACGCGGCTGTCCGCGCGTATCGCGAGCTCGCCGATCGACGGTCGAACGAGGCGCTCGCGGACCACGGGTACGCGGACACGAAGGCGCTCGTCGCGTTCTCGGGCACCGTGTCCGATCAGGGCCTCGACCACACCGAGTCGAACATGAACAAGGTGCCCGAGAGCCAGACGGCGAGCACATTCGCCCGCCCCGAGTACGGCGTCCTCGTCGTGGCAGAGAAGTTCCAGACCGGGTACGACCAACCGCTCCTGCACACGATGTTCGTGGACAAGACGCTGGTCGGGCTCGCAGCCGTCCAGACCCTGTCGCGCCTCAACCGGGTGCATCCGGAGAAAACCGACACCTTCGTCCTCGACTTCCGCAACGACGCGGACGCGATCACCGAGGCGTTCGAGCCCTGGTACGAGTCGACGACGGCCAAGCCGACCGATCC
>JANNHC010000678.1:0-2242 GCA_031404215.1 Acidobacteriota bacterium | reverse complement strand
ACCCGTACAGCGCCGTCAACCCATCAAAACAGTCGTATGAGCCTGTAGTTGCGACAAGTTACGACCGCAGCTCAACCGATCCAGGCAATTGGCGGGTCCGGGAAATGACGCATTCGGAAAGTTCCTATTTTCCAAGGCTTTCCGGCTCGCTAACTCATGGATTCAGTTTACCGGGGAAGGAGATCCTGACTTTTGGATAAGGAGGGCTGGGTTATCTCTCGTTCAACCAGACATCCGGCAGCACGGTGACGGGCTTGGTCAACGTCTTGCCGTTCACCGATAGCGTGACGGTGTAGGTGCCGGCGTCTACGACGGCGCCGCCGCCGCCACGGCCGCCACCGAAGCCACCGCCCTGGCCACGGCCGCCTGCGGGCTGCGGGGTGAGGTTCCAGTTCACGCGGTTGATGCCTTGTTCCTTCGTACCCTCAATCGTGCGGATCGTGCGCCCCGTCGCGTCCGCGATGGCGACCTTCACGTCCCCGGTCGCAGGGGACGTCAGGTAGTAGCTGATCATCGCGCCGCGCGGCGGGTTCTCTGCCACGAACGCCTTCTGCCCCCCGGTCTGCTGGGCACGCTGGCGATCCGGGAGGTACGCGATCGCCGGACGGATGTCGAAGAGCACCGCGTCCTGAGTACCGGCCGACGCCATCTGCTGAAGCGGCGTGATGTCGTCCGCGATCCAGATGCCGCGCGCGTGCGTCGCGACGATGAGGTCGTTGTCGCGCGGGTGTACAAGGATGTCGTCCACGCGCGCGGTCGGCAGGTTGTTCATGAAACGCTGCCACTGCTGCCCGCCGTCGAGCGAAATATAGAGACCAAACTCGGTGCCGACGTAGAGCAGGTCCTTGTTCTTTGGATCCTCGCGGACGACCTGGATGTTGCCCCACGCCGGCAGGTTGCTGACGAGGCTCTGCCACGTCTTGCCATGGTCGCGCGTGACGAAGAGATAGGGTTTGAGATCGTCGCTGCGATGGCCGTCAACCGCGACGTAGGCGACTCCGGCATCGAAATGCGACGCGTCGATGCGCGAAATCCAGTACTGGTGGTTCGATGGAAGCCCCGGCATCGCCTTCCCGACTTCTGCGAACGTCGCGCCGGAATCCCGGCTCACCTGCACATTCCCGTCGTCGGTGCCCACCCACACCACACCGGGCATGACGGGCGATTCGGAGAGCGAGGTGATCGTGCTGTACGAGACGACGCCGTCGTTCTTCGAAAGCTGTGTGCGATCACCAGGCGCGCCCATGAGCGCCACCGTGTTGCGATCGATGCTCTTGGTCAGGTCCGCGCTGGCGACCCACGTCTCGCCACGGTTGTATGACTTGAAGAGCCGGTTGCCCCCGAGCCATACGATGCTCGGGTTGTGCGGCGAAAGCTGGAACGGCGTGTTCCAGTTGAAGCGATACGCGTCGCCCGGTGCCCCGTTCAGCACATTCGGCGCGCCACCCCGCCCCCCAACTGCACCTGCCGCCTGCGGCGGCGCACCACCCGTAGCACCCCCGGCCCCGGCGGCCCCCGTCGCGGCCCCCCTGGCCGTCCCTCTCGGCCGAATACTTCCGGAGCGACCCGTCCGCAGATCGTGGCGGCTCGTGTTCCCGTCCTGCGACTCCGTGTAGACGATGTTGTGGTCGGTGGGATCGACGGCTGTCTGAAAGCCGTCTCCGCCTCCGATGCCGAACCAATCGGAATTGAGGATGCCGGCGGCGCGGCGCGTCGCGCTCGGGCCACCCCAGCTGCCGTTGTCCTGGAGTCCCGTATAAACGAAATACGGATGCCGCATGTCGGCCGAGACCCAGTACGCGAGCGCGGTGGCCATCGTGTTGACGTAGTCCCAGGTGTTCCCCTGGTCCCAGCTGATGTTGAGCCCGCCGTCGTTGCCGATGAGGAGATGCTTCGGATTCTTAGGATCGATCCAGATGGCGTGCTGATCGACGTGGCCGGGGTCCCCGTGGCCACCGGCCTCGTCGAGCGTCGCGAATGTTTTCCCGCCGTCGAGCGATTTCGCGACCGGCAGGCCCGCGACGTAGATCGTTTTGTCGTTCGAAGGATCCACGCGAAGCTGGCTGAAGTACATCGGCCGGGCGTTGCAGTGGCTCACGAGCGTCCAGGACGCGCCCTTGTTGTCCGAACGGAACACGCCGCCGCGCGACGGGTCGAGCGGCGGTGCAACGGCGGCTTGATCTCCGCCCCGTCCAAACCCGCGGCCCGGCCCGGCGTTGTTGCACCAGCTGTAGCCGCCGCG
>JANNHC010000677.1:0-3878 GCA_031404215.1 Acidobacteriota bacterium | reverse complement strand
CGAACCCACAAGAAACAACAGGAGGATAGGAGATCAGGAGAGTACTTTTCTCCTGACCTCCTGGTCTCCTGTTATTTGTTCTCCGGAACTGGTGCCCTCGGTTCGTAATACTTCTTATACATGCCCCGCCGGAAGATCACGCCCCCGAGTGGCCTCGGTTGCCTGGCTGCTGACAACGGCCGTCAGCTTATCGAGATACGGCAGCTCGACGCCTGCCGCATCCGTTCGCCAGTAATGCGGATTCCTCGTGAAAACGAGCCGCTGACCGGATACGTGCTCCGCGAGGAGGAATGGGCCGAGACCGGCGATGTCGGTGAGGGCCGTGGTTGACGACCATGCCTCCCTGAAGGTTCCGGCGGCGAGCGCTGGTTCGAGCTTGTGCCGCGGGAGGATGGGAATGCTTTCGATCAGCCGGAGTCCCGGGGCGAACGGCGCCGGAAGGCGGAGAACGACGGTGGAGGGGTCAGGCGCTTCGACCTGGAACGGCTTGCCGCCGATGAGGATGTCGCCGGCAAGCACCGAGCCGACCTTGGGATCGTAGAGTGCGCGGTACGAGAACAGCACGTCGGCTGACGTAAACGGAACGCCGTCGGAGAAGGTGATCCCCGGTCGCAGCCTGATGGTGTACGTGAGGTGGTCGGACGACTCGGTCCAGCTTTCCGCGAGCCACGGCTCGAGCGTGTCGGTGGTTCGATTCACGCGCACCAGCGGCGCGTGGGTGAGGAGCGAGAGGACCTCGCCCGGCGCCTCGCGATCCACGTAGCGGTTGTAGGTACGGGGCTCGCTTCGGATCGACGTGACGAGTTCCCCGCCGCGCGAGGGGGCCGGGGCCGATATCTGGGTGTCCGTTGAAGCGCCCGAGTTCGGCCGGGACGCACGCCTTGTCAGAAAAAGCGCGGCCCCTGTCGCCACGGCGATCACGACCACGACGACGGCTTTGGTGAGCTTACCGGCCACGAATGACCTCACCGGCCAATTACTTGGCCGGCCCCTTAAAGACAGAATTTACTGGCATTTCGAGCGGGTATGCCATACCCGCCGGGTGCGTGCTCTACCGGCGGGTCAACCAATTGGCTGACGTTGAGCTGGGTCACCTGGTCGGAGCGACGTCGATCGTAGTGCAACCGTCAAGTTCCCGCAACGAAATGTCTCAAACAGTACGTTCCTGACTGCTTATGTACGGTCTTTTCACCGTACTGCGGTACCAACGCCCCCCATGGCATGCTCCGTGCCTTAGCCGAGCTGAATCCCATCTTCTGCATTCCGGGCCTTGGTTATGAACCACTTCATGCGATTGCAAGCACGCCGGGTCGGATGCACTGTCGCGGCCCTCACAGTTTTGATCCTTCTCGGTCACGACGCGGAGGCCGGCGCCTCTGGCGCCCGGCTCTCGCGGGATCTGGAGGCGCGCATCGCCTCTGGCGCCGATGAAACGTCCAGCATCATCGTCGCGGGCACTGACGAGGAGGTGCGGACGATCGTCGCACGTTACGGCGTGCGGCTGAAGAAGAAGATGCGCGGGGGGGCGGTCCTCGACGTCACGGGCGGGCAGCTGGCCGCGCTTGCCGCGGATCGTGCGGTTGCGCACCTTTCAGGCGACGCGCGCGTCCAGCGGATGATGGCAGTCACCGCGGAGGCGACCGGGGCGACACAGGTGTGGAGCGGCATCGCGGGCTTGCGCGGCCTCACCGGCCGCGGCATCGGGGTCGCGGTGATTGACTCGGGGGTCGCGCAGCACTCCGCCCTACGGGGACACGTGATTGCGGCCTTCGACTTTACAGGCACGGGCGGTCCGGGTCTCGATCGGTTCGGCCACGGCACGCATGTCGCGGGCATTGTCGCCGGAAGCGACAAGGGCGGCTACGCGGGCATCGCTCCGGGCGCCCATATCGTCAGCCTGCGGGTCCTCGGCGAGGACGGCTCCGGCGAGACGAGCGACGTCATCAACGCGATCGACTTTGCGATCGATCACAAGGCCCGGTTCGGCCTGCGCGTCATCAATCTCTCGCTCGGCCATCCCGTTTTTGAATCGTATCGTGACGATCCGTTGTGCCAGGCCGTCCAGCGCGCCGTTGACGCCGGCCTGGTCGTCGTCGCGGCGGCGGGCAATTTCGGCAAGACCGTTGACGGCCGCGCCGTGGTCGGCGGGGTGAGCTCGCCGGGGAACACGCCGGCGGCGATCACCGTCGGGGCGCTGAACACCCACGGCACGCCGCAGCGATCGGACGACGGGATGGCGACGTACAGCTCGCGGGGCCCGACGGCCTTCGACGGCGTGCTGAAGCCGGACGTCGCGGCGCCTGGGAACAAGATCGCGGGGCCGGCGGCGCCCGGTTCGTACCTGGCGCTGACGTATCCGGAGCGCATCGTGTCGGGGCATGGCTCGAAGGCCTATATCGAACTGAGCGGCACGAGCATGGCGTCGGCTGTCGTCGCGGGCGCGGTGGCGCTGCTGCTCGAAGGAAACCCGTCGCTGACACCGGGCGATGCGAAGCTGATCCTGCAGATCACGAGCTCGAGCGTCCCTGGCGCAGGCCTCATCGAGGCGGGTGCCGGGAGCGTGAACATCGCGGCCGCCGCCGCCTTCGGTGCGGGGTCGCTCAGCTCTATTGAATCCTTTCCAATCGCAGGCGAACAAGAAACCCCTAGTGGCATTTTCTACCTAATCGCTGCCCCCGGAGGCACCATGGTTGGTGTTCTTGCCGGCAACGCTGCACCGATTTTGGTGACACAACTGGGACCCGACACTTTGTCCGCAGGAAACGCAACGCCAATTCGCGATGCCCTACCGCAAAGTATCGTGTGGACTAACAGTATCGTGTGGACCGACAGTATCGTGTGGACCGACAGTATCGTGGCTGACTAACGGCAGGCCCGGTTACTAAGCTAGAAGGAGAATACTTTGCGTATTATTGTTTGGACAGACTAAATTTCCAGCGCACATGCACGGGAACTGAATGGCGGCTCGACACAGTCCATGTCTAATAACCGATTCAAAGCATTGCCGGTCGGCGCCAGAGCTTACGTTGCTGCGGTCGTTATCGCAGGAGCCGCCACCGTTCTGCAATCGTTCTACGACCTCACCGTCCATCCGATAGGGTGGAACTGGGCGGTCCTGGCTGTGTTAACGCTGATAAGTGGATCTGCCACGGTTCGACTGCCCTCATTACCCGCTACGATATCCGTCTCAGAGACGTTCGTATTTACGTCCGTCCTTCTGTTTGGTTCGTCGGCTGGAACTTTGACCGTCGCGCTAGATGCATTGGTCATTTCGGTCTGGTCGTATCGCAAAGGTCATCCGTTTTACAAGATCATTTTCAATGTTTGTGCATTGCCGCTGACAATCTGGATCGCGGCACACCTGTTTTTTTTGTTTCCATCGATCGAGCCACTCGTCACTGCGTCCAAAATAGATCCAGTCCGGATTAAGATTCTGATTGGTCCACTGATCTTTTTTACTATTGTCTATTTCTTGCTAAACAGCTGGATTATTACTTTTGCTATTTCGCTGGAGCGTCGTGTGCCAGCTTTTGCTATTTGGCGTGACAATTTTGTTCGGTTATCTCTGAATTATTTTGGCGGTGCTTCGGTAGCGGCACTTCTCGTGAGCTATACCCGAGATCTTGACTTCACCTATCTCGCAGTCATCATTCCTTTGCTAGTGATCCTGTATTTTACATTTTCAATGTCGATGGGCCGAGTAGAAGATGCAAATCGACATTTAAAAGAACTGAATAGCTTATACATGTCGACGATTGAAACCCTCGCGATGGCGATCGATGCAAAGGATCAGATAACGCATGGTCATATCCGAAGAGTGCAGAGTTACGCTGTCGCTTTGGCAAGGGAAGTCGGCGTCACGGAGCCGAGCTTGAGCT
>JANNHC010000676.1:0-6396 GCA_031404215.1 Acidobacteriota bacterium | reverse complement strand
CGGACTGTTGTGCTTGTCGGCTTGTCAGCAATCACGTTTCCCGCGACTGCGCGCGCTGGTTCGATTTTCCTCGAAAATGATTTCTTTGGCTCAAACGTTCATTACTTCTTCAGCGGCACCACGTACAAGCCGTTCACCTTGGGCAGCGTGACCATGTCCGAGGGAGCCGGCCTCGGGCCGTCGCTCGACGCGCCGAATTCGTTCGAAGCCTACTGCATCGACATCAACACCGATGTTTTTGAGTCGTCCATAGGGCTACCGGAGCCCCCGGCTACGTATTCGGCCGAGGCTGCCCTAATGAGCGGGTGGTCTGATCCATCCGGTTTGATCACACTGCCGGGTGCGGGCAGTCGGGCGGCATGGCTGTACAACACGTACGCGGCAACATTCAGCGCGACACAACTGGATGAGCGGTCGGCCCTTCAGCTCGCGCTCTGGAACACGCTATACGATGTCGACTTCAGCGTCTCGCCGAGCGCCGGTAATTTCTACGTGAGCGTAGCTACAGCGGACACCGCTGGTAATGCGGCATCCTATGCGGCTATCGCTTCGCTGGCGAATGGGTTTCTGACGGACCTGCAGAACTACCTTGGCCAGGCAGCCCTATCTGACGCCGCATGGTTGCAGCTCTCCGTCACCACGCCAGCCACTGAGACTGAACCCGCCAAAACTATCGACGCTCAGGACTTCATCGGTCCCCTAACACCCGCGACGCCGGTGCCTGAGCCAGGCGCCGGCATGCTCCTCGGCATGGGGATCGCGTCGCTGGCCGCGTTCCGCTCGCGGAAGTCATTCCTTCGCCGAAGCTAGTCGCGCTCTTCTCGCTGCCGGCCATCCCGCCGGCAGCGGCTCTTTCCTCCTCCGACAATCCCGGCCGTTTATTTCAGGAACCCGCTCCGTACCGTGACGGCGGCGCTCAGTTCATCGTTCAACGGATCGTCCAGCGCAAGAATCTCGCGCACCTCCGGCGTCAATCCCGCCTGCACGGCGGGCCGCACCAACTGTTTCTGATACTGCTGCTGTGGCTTGTCGCGCCGGCAGTAGAACCCGTGCATCGCCAGGCGCGGCGAGGCGGTGCGATTGGCGGTCCCCGCGTGCCACATATGGGCGTTCATGACCGCGATGCTCCCCGCCTTGCCCAGCAGCATGATCTCCTGCGGGTGCGGCGCCAGCGGATCCTCGAGCACGTCCTGGGGCCGCGTGCCCCATGTGTGCGAGCCTGGGATCATGCGTGTGGGTCCGTTGTCACGCGTGAAGTCGTCCAGCATCCAGACGGTGTTGCAGACCCAGTAGCCGCTGGCGTCAGGGATCGCGCCCATGTCCACGTGCAGCGGCTGTCCGACGTCGGTGAAGGGATCGGCCGAGCGCGCGTTCAGGCTGCTCAGCTTGCAGTCGCGGCCGAGCACGTGCCGGACGTATTCGAGCACGGGTGCGAGCACGATCGCCCGCCGGAAGACCTCTCCCTTGTCCACGAGGTTCGCCAGCCGGCGCGCGTGCTCCTCGGTGCGGAACTCATGTCCGGCGCGATCGCCTTCCTCCTCGAACAGCTCCAGGATTCTCCCGCGCAGTTCATTGAGAAACGGCGCGTCGATGCCCGGCTCGAGCACGACATAACCCTGCTCGTCGAGGTGCTGTTGTTCCTGCGTGGTCATAACTCACCTATCGCATCAGCTGGCCGCCATTGATCTCGATCGTTTCACCAACGATATAGCTGGCCGCGTCCGAGGCAAGAAACGCAATCACGTGTGCGCATTCCGCCGAGGTGCCGACGCGACCGAGCGGAATCATCGAGACGAAGTTTTTCATCATGTCGGGCGTCGAGAACACTTCGTGAAACGGCGTATCGATCACACCGGGCGAGACGGCGTTCACGCGCACGCCGTGGGGCGCCAGCTCCTTCGCCAGCGTCTTCGTGTACGACGTCAGCGCGGCCTTCGACGCGGCATACACACCTGCGCCCGGGCCGCCGCCGGTATGCCCGGCGATCGACACGACGTTGACAATCGCGCCGCGCCGGCGGTCAATCATCGACTGCGCCACGGCCTGCGACGCCAGCACCGCGCTGTTCAGATTGAGGGCGAAGATCTCGGAGAGCTGATCCTCGGTCACCTCGCGAATCCCGCGCCGCATGACGAGCGACCCCGCGTTGTTGACGAGGATGTCGATGGCGCCAAGGTCCTTCGCCGCGCGCTCGACCAGCCCCCGAATCTCGGCGCCGTGCCGAACGTCGGCCGCGAGGGCGACCGCGACACCGCCGGCCGCCACGATCGCGTCCCGCGTGCTCTGGGCCCCGGCCCTGTTGCGGTTGTAGCCAATCGCCACCCGCGCGCCCAGTTCCGCGAGTGTCGCGGCCGTCGCCGCGCCGATGCCGGACGACCCGCCGGTGACGAGCGCGACGCGCCCCGTGAGTTCGAGCGATCGTTTCATGTTGGCAGTCTAACAGCGTGAACGAGGACTTTCGTGCCTGCACGATAATCCCTACGGTCTCAGGAGGTGCTCTCTTTATCCGGTGTGATCGTGAGTGGTCCTCCTAATCGAGCCTGAACGCGTGATGGTACTACTGCATAATGACCCGACCATGACCAGGCGGATCGGGCGGCGGCGATTTCTTGGCGGCCTCGGTGCTGCGGCGCTCGCGTCCGGCTGCCGGTCGCGCGTGGATCGCGGCCCGATCGTGCTGCGCCTGTCGCATTCCATGGCCGCTGGGCCCACGGCGCTGCACGTATTTGGCGACATGTTCCGCGAGCTGGCGGAAACGGCGACGGGTGGCGCGGTGAAGGTCCGGGTTTTCCCGAGCGGCACGCTGGGACAGGAACGCGAAGTCGTGCAGCAGCTCCAGGAAGGCCTCGTGGACTTCATGGTGTCTGGCACGGCGATCTGGGGCAGCGTCGCACCCAAGCTGCAGGTCTTCGACTTTCCATTTCTCTGGCGCGACTGGGACCACGTCCACGGCGTCGTGGATGGCGCGGTCGGGCGCGAGGCGGCGGACTACCTGGCGGCGACGGTGCGCATGCGGCCGCTCGCGTGGGGCGACTCGTTCGGGTTCCGGCACGTGATCACCAGGTCGCGCGACGTGTCCGAGCCTGGGCACCTCGCCGGGCTCAAGATTCGCACAATCCAGTCGCCCATTTACGTGAAGGCGATCGAGCTGATGGGCGCGAGCCCCACGCCGATGGCGTTTGGCGAAGTCTACACCTCGCTCCAGACGGGCGTCATCGACGGCTACGAACACGACGCGAGCACAACGGTGCAGCAGCGGTTCTACGAGGTGGCCCACCACATGGCGCGCACGCGGCACATCGCGGGCGTCCTCGGACTGTTCGCCTCGACGGCGAGCCTGGCGCGTTTTCCCGCCGACCTGCGCGCGGCGCTCGAGCGCGCCGCGCTGGACGCCGCCACGGCCCAGCGCGCCATGGGCCCGCGCGAGGATTCCACCGCCACCGCTCGCTTGTCCAGCCTGGGCATGACGATCCGCGAGATCGACGGCCATGCCTTCCAGCAGAGCGCCGAGCAACTCTGGGAACACGAGGGGCGCGTGCTGGAGGTGGCCTCCTGGCTGCGGGCGATTCGCTCGTGACGAGCTCGACCTCCGACGTCGCCGCGGCCGTGCCACTCGAAGACCGCATCCTTCAGTGGTCGATCGCCATCCTCGTCGTCGCCCAGGCGGCGGTTGTGGGCCTCCAGGTCGTGGGACGGCACATCCTCCACCAGCCGATTCCGTGGACGGAGGAAATCGCACGGCTGCTGCTCGTCTGGTTGATGTGCATCGGCGGCGTCTCGGCGCTCCGGCACGCGCAGCATCCCCGGGTGACCGCCCTGGTGCGGCTCTTCCCGGATGCGCGGCGCGGAGCGATTGACGGCGGCCTTCGGCTCGTGCTGCTGGCGTTCTTTCTGGTGCTGGTGGGTCCCGCGTGGCGTCTCACGGTCGCCAGTGCGGGCGAGCGGCTTCCGGCAAGCGGCCTCTCGGGAGCGGCGATCTCCGTGGTGCTGCCGCTGTCACTGCTGCTCATGGCCGCGGTCCTCGTGCAACAGCTCCGCCGCGACGGGTTCGCGGTCTGGCGCGATCGCGCGCTGCTCCCGTGGTCCCTGGGTGCCGCAGGCGTCGCGATCGCGTCCGTGCTCGTGCCGCTCCTCGCGGGCGCAGCGCCGCTCGCGGTGCTCATCACGGGATTCCTCGTCACCGCCGCCCTGGGCATGCCGCTGGCGTTCACGCTCGCACTCACGTCGCTGACCTACCTCCTCGGCATCGGCGGCGTGAGCCTGATCATCCTGCCCATCAAGATTCTCGGCGGTGTCGATTCCTTCGTGCTGCTGTCCATCCCGCTCTTCATTGTCGCCGGCGCCCTGATGGAGTCGGGCGGCATTTCGGAACGGATCGTCGATCTCGCGATGGCGATCGTCGGGCGCGTGCGCGGGGGACTCGCGATGGTCGCGGTCGTGGCCGAGATTCTCTTCTCCGGTATCTCGGGATCGACGGCTGCCGACGTGTCCGCCATCAGCTCGCTCCTCGTGCCGTCGATGAAACGGTCTGGCTACTCGGGGGCGGAATCGGTGAGCGTCGTCGCCGCCGCCTCCGCGATGGGCATCCTCGTGCCTCCGTGCCTGACGATGGTCGTGCTCGGATCGCTGGTAAACCTGTCGATCGTCACACTGTTCCTCGCGGGATTCATTCCCGCGTTCGTCCTGGCCGCCGTCCTCCTGGTGTTAATCGCGATCCGCGCCCGGCGTCAGAACTGGCCCGTCAGCCCTCGCGCGTCGAAACACGACCTCCTCCGGGCTGCGCGGCGCGCGGCGGTGCCGTCGGGTCTCCCGATCCTGCTTTTTGGAGGCATCTTCACCGGCCTCACGACGGTGACCGAGGCGGCGCTCCTCGCGGTCGTGTATGCGCTCGCGGCGGGGATTGCCATGGGCGGCATTCGCGGGACGGGCGCCGTTGGCCAGCTCGCGCAGAGCGGGGTCGTCACGGCGACGACGCTGTGGGTCCTTGCGGCCGCGTCAGCCTTTGCGTGGATCCTGGTGCGCGAGTGGGTGCCGCAGTTGCTGGGCGAGTGGATCGGCAGCATCGGCGCGGGCCGGTGGGAGTTCCTCGCCTTGACCGTGGCGCTGTTCGTGGTGATCGGCGCGCTGCTCGAAGGCCTTCCGGCGCTGCTGATCTTCGGGCCGATCCTGTTCCCGATCGCCCGCGTGGTCGGCGTCGATCCGGTTCACTACGGCATCGTGGTCGTCGCCGCGATGGGCATCGCGTTTTTCCTCCCCCCGGTCGGCGTCGGCCTGACGATCGCTGCCGGGATCGGCCGCGTGGACATCGACGAGGTGAGCCGGAGCTATGTGCCGTACCTCATCGCGCTCCTGATCGGGCTCGCGCTGATTGCGGCGTTCCCCAGCATCACGCTCATCCTGCCGCGGATGCTGCTTGGATATAAGGGGTAGATTCCAGCTGCCAGCTTGGACCTTCCAGCTCGAGCACAATTCATGGCGACCGGGCTGCGAAACGTGACGCCAAGGCTGCACCGTTGAGCTTGAGTCTCCCTATGGCGGCGCCGTCTGCTACACTGGGAGCCGTTTTGATTTTGATCAGGAGTTGTTATGCGAAAAGTTATGGTGTGTATCGCCGCGGCGGCAATGATGATGAGCGTCCCGGCAGCGGCCGCTGATACTTGGAAAGGGCGGATCAGCGATGCGATGTGCAGCGCCAAGCATGCCAAGGGCGAGCATGGAACGAAGGAGATGACCGATCGCCAGTGCGTGGAAGCCTGCGTGAAGGGTGGAGAGAAGTACGTCTTCGTCGGCGAAGCCGACAAGGTCTACAAGATTGGCAATCAGGACCTCGCGGCGCTGAAGGCGCACGCCGGCCACACGGTGATTGTCACGGGGACGATGAAGGATGACACCGTGACAATCTCGAAGATCGAGATGCCCCCGGCGAAGAAGTAGGAGGGGGACGACCCTCGCCGTTGGGGCCGGAACGGACGATCCGCTCCGGCCCCGCGCAACGGCTGCGGGGCGCGGGCGGACTACGTCTGAAGTGCCGGCCTGCGCTCGACGAAGGTCGCCGGTTCCAGCCGCGGCCCTCCGGGGTGCCGCCTGGCTTCCCGGGATGAGGACCAGAGCAGCAAGCGGCCGACGCAGCGGATCAGGAGCCGCGAGCCGAGGCCAAACTCGCGCTCTATCTCCACGCGCAGAACGCGGATGCGTTCCGCGATGACGGGGTTCGATGTGCGCAGGTAGTGTTCCATCGCCCAGAGCGCCGCGCCGTACCCGCCACGGAGCTGTCTGGCCGCCACGGCAACCCGCGCGCGCACCCGCGGGTCGTCGTCAGCCCGATACCGGCGCCACCCATCGAACATCGTGCGCATCAATCGATAGAGACTCGGGCCGTTGCGCTCGAAGTCCAGC
>JANNHC010000675.1:0-14447 GCA_031404215.1 Acidobacteriota bacterium | reverse complement strand
CCTCGTGGGCCTTCTGGCCGATTTTGTGGAGCACCACCTGCCACCCGAGGTCCACGCGCACCTGGAGCGGCACCTCGCCGCCTGCCCCCGGTGCATCGCCCAGCTCAAGACGTATCAATCGACGGTCTCTCTCCTCCGCTCGATCCGCGAAGAGGACCTCCCGCCGGAACTGCGCTGCACGCTGAAGGCGTTCGTGGACCGGGATTGGAAGAATTAGGTCTCACGTTCAAGTTTCAGGTTTGGGTTTTCGAGTGTTAGGAGTCGATGCCGGACCCTGCGCCCGCCAAGAAACCATCCGAGTCGCAGACCGAAATGGTGCAGGTCGTTCTTCCGAACGACGCCAATCCGCTCGGGTTCATCCTCGGCGGCACGGTCATGCATCTCATCGACATCGCGGGGGCGATCGCGTGTCACCGGCACACGCGCAGCCTCCTGGTCACGGCGGCGGTCGATGGGCTCCAGTTTCTCCATCCCATCAAGGTCGGCGACCTGATCATGCTCAAGGCGCGGGTCACGGCCGTCTGGAGCACATCGCTCGAGGTTGAAGTGGAAGTATTCTCAGAGGAGACGCTGACCGGCCGGCGGCAGATGACGAGTCTCGCCTACCTGACGTTCGTCGCCGTCGATCGCGAGAGCCGGCGCGTGGCGATCCCGGGGTTGATCCTGGAGACGGCCGACGACAAACGCCGGGCGGCGGAAGCCGAGGCACGGCGCGCGGAACGGCTGAAAGCGCGGAAGGCGCTCGAAGGGCGGCTGGGATAGCAGGCGCGCAGGGCAGAGCTGATACGGCTCGAGCCGAAAGCACTATCGCACGTAGTGCGTGCTCGGCCTGCCGTCGTACATCTCGTCAATCCGCAGCACCTGCGAATTGCGGCTGTAGCTGCCCAGTTCGTACTCCTCGCTCATGATGAGCGCCTTCACCGGCCTGGTGGGACACACCTCCGCGCAGAGCCCGCAGAAGCTGCAGCGCGACAGGTTGAAATCGAAGTAGTCGAGAATCTTGATCTTCTGCCCGGGCTCCCGGTGGCCGCCGAGCGCAATGAGGTCGTCCGGACACACCTTCGCGCACTGGTCGCAGACGATGCACGTGGCCGCGCCGGTTTGCGGCTCGACCTGCAGGCGCAGCACGCCCCGGAAGCGCGGAGAGACGGGACGGCGTTCAGCGGGATACTGAAAGGTGAAGGCGGGCTGCGCGGTGTACTTCAGCGTGAGCCACAACCCCTTCAGGATGTCGATGAGGAAGACCGTCCGGAACAGTTCGCCCAGTCGCCGCACGCGTCAGCCTCCCGCGGGGGCGGATGTCTGGACCAGTGTCGCCTCGGTGTCGCCGGCGTGGATGACGCGTTCCTTCCGCAGCACGGTGTTCTCGCGGCGGATCTTGTCCTGCAGCCGCATCAACCCGTACAGCAGCGCTTCGGGTCGCGGAGGGCATCCCGACACGTACACATCGACCGGCACAATCTTGTCCACGCCCTGCAGCACGCTATAGGTCGGAAACGGCCCGCCGGCGTTCGAGCACGCGCCCATCGAGATGACCCATTTCGGCTCCGGCATCTGGTCGTACAGCCGGCGAAGAACGGGCGCCATTTTTTTCGTGACCGTCCCCGCCACGATGAGCAGGTCGGCCTGCCGCGGCGACGCGCGAAACACTTCGGCGCCGAACCGCGAAATATCGAAGCGCGAGGCGGACGCCGCCATCATCTCGATCGCGCAGCACGCGAGCCCGAACCCGAGCGGCCACAGCGACGACTGCCTCGCCCAGTTGGCCACCTTGTCCACATTAGTGGTAATGAAGTTGTCGTCGAATTTGTGCTCGAGTAAACCCATAAACACCTGGGTCCCAGCTGCCAGCGGATCCAAGCCGGAAGCTGGGAGCTACTTCTGAAAATATTGCGCGTTCACCGGGATGAAGTCCTTCCACTTCTCGGGTGTTTCGTCGAGCGCGAAGATGGCCTCGACGGGACAAGCCGGCACGCACGCGCCGCAGTCGATGCACTCATCGGGATGGATATAGAGCATTTCGGCCGTCGCGAAATCCGGCTCGTCCTTCCGCGGGTGAATACAGTCCACCGGGCACACGTCGACACACGCGGAATCCTTGGTGCCGATGCACGGCTCACAGATGATATAGGCCACTCTCTTTGTCCTCCTCTTCAAGGGCTCAGGGCCCAGGGCTCAGGCTACCGACACGGCGGGCAGATGGCCCAGACGCAGCGAGATGCGCCGGGCGAGTTCCATGGCCGCCGCCGTCTGATCGGGCGAAAACGGTCCTTCATCGGCTGCATGTGTCGCCACCCCGATCCTGGCAACCTGGCGTCCGGTATAGTCGAACACCGGCGCGCACGTGCACAGCAGCCGTTGAATGTGATGCGACGACGACGCGCCAAATCGAACAGCGATCTGATCCGGCTGCGATACGTCACGCGGCTGTTCGAGCTTGAAGCAGCTCAAACGCCGCTTCGCGGACGCGTCGACATACATCGCGCAGTGCACGGGCATCTCGCGCCCGTACGTGGTATGCATGCCGACTTCGTCGGGCCCGCCTGTCCACAGGTGCGTCACCTCGCCGAGTCCAGGGACCGCGATAAACGCGCGCAAGCCGGTCCTGAGGACGTATTCCCTCAGCACCGGATACGCGTGGAGGCGCAACTCCGAGCGGCCAAGCACCCGAAAACTCAAGTCGAGCATCTTCAGCGTCAGGCTGTACCGAGACGTGTCTTCGTCCTGGCGCACGAATCCGCGTCGCTTGAGAACCGCCAATAACCGATGGACGGTCGGCGCAGGCTGCCGAAGCTGCCGGGCCAGCTCCGAGACGCTCAATCCGCGCTGAACGCCGGCCAGCGCTTCGCACACGTCGAGCGCCTTCTCGAGTGACGTCTGCGCCTCTTTGGGTGGTGACTGTACGTTCAATAAAGGAGTCCGTTCATTCCACTATGTGGAATGTCATTCCACTTACACTTTAGCTTTATATACCTTGGGAACTCCTTAGGCAAGGAGGGGACCGGATTACTACTGAATGCTGATTCGGCCGCCGAAGCCGTCACCGTAGCCGTGGTAATGCGTGATCGCGGGTTCCGGATAGCTCCAGCAGTAATATCCGTCGCCGTTGTCGAAGTCCACGAGCCACAATCCCTTGGCCTCGAGGCCGAGTGCCCGCATTTCATCCGCCGGAGCTGGCCACGACGTCCCGAAGCGACTCCGACAGTGAAATATGCTCCGGGTTCTCGTCCGCGAGGCCCTGCAGCTGGGCCACGAGCGATTCCGAGCGCCGTACGGCGTCGGCGGTGAGATGCTTCACCTGCGGCAGGAGTTCCCCCGCCTCGGCCAGTGAGAAGATGGGGCTGCGTGCCGAAGTCGAATTCATTCACACGATTATAATTTGCCATATACCCGGAACGACATCAGGTGTTGATCTACCGCCCGGCCCGTCGTCTGCTGCTCCTGCTGTCGTTTGCCGCGACGGTCGGGCGGGTTTCCGCACAGCCGCTGCCGGAAGGCCCCATTGGCGCCTTCGACGGGCGCGTGGTCGTGCGCGGAGAAGTGATCGCAGCCGGCAGCAGCGCTGACGACATCGCGTACTTCAACTACACCGACTACGAGCACAACGCGCTGCGGATGGTGCGTCTGGGCGTCTCGGGAGTGTACCGTCCGGCGAGCTGGCTGGCGTTCGTTGGCGAGGTGCGATCCGAGGATCTCCAACATCCGACCGCGTACGCCGCGTACGCGCGCGTGCGTCCGTGGCGGAATCGACCGCTGGATATTCAGGCCGGGCGCATCCCGCCGGTCTTCGGCGCATTCGGCCGGCGAATCTACGGCAACGGCAACCCGGTGATCGGCTATCCCCTCGCCTATCAGTACCTGACGTCGCTTCGGCCAGACGCCATTCCGGCCACCGCGGACGACCTGCTTCGGATGCGCGCGCGAGGGTGGCGATCAAATTTCCCGGTAGGGTCCACGGCGCCGGGTCCGGGCATGCCGCTCGTCAGCGCCTTTCAGTGGGACACCGGCGTCCAGGTCAGTTGGAAGAGCGGCGCCCTGGACCTGGCCGGCGCCGTCACGAACGGCACACTGTCGAATCCGCGCATGTCCGACAACAACGATGGGAAGCAGTTGTCGGCACGCGTCGCGGTCACGCCGACGGTGGGGTTGATTCTCGGCGCGTCAGCCGCGCGGGGCTCGTGGCTGTCACGCACCGTCACGCCGGGCGCTGAGCCGGCGCAGCGGGCGCTCGGGGCCGATCTCGAATACTCGCGCGACCACTGGATCGTACGAGGCGAAGCCGTCTGGAGCCGTTTTGCCTTTCCGACCGTGCTTGCGCCGTCCACGTCCCGTGCAGTCGATGCGATGGCCACGTGGATCGATGGGCGGTACCGGGTCACGCCGCGCATTTTCCTCGGGGCTCGGGCCGATCGCCTCAGCTTTTCCGAGTTGCAGGGATCCACGGCCACCCTGCCATGGGACGCGCCGGTTACGCGCCTCGAGTGGGGCGCCGGGTATTTCATTCAGCGCAATTTCATCCTCCGCGTCACCGCGCAATCGAATCGCCGCGATGCCGGAAGGGTCAGGAACCGCACGTACATCGCAGGCCAGCTGGCGTACTGGTTTTGATGATGACGGAGCGCATGGGCCTGATCGTCACCCTCGCCTTCGGCCTCGCCGTATGGCCCGTCGGCGGCGGGCATGCGACCGATGCCGCCGCGGCCGCGAACGGCACGATCCGCGGGCGCGTCGAACTGCGCCAGGCCGCACCGGATCCAGGACCACAGGCAGGCGTGGCTGACATCGGGATGAACGCCGCGCACGGGCCAACCGACAGGCGCAGCGTCGTGTATCTCGACCCGGCGCCGCGCGCGGCGTTTGACGCCCGCGAAGATCTCCGCCCCCGCATGGATCAGCGTAACGAAACGTTCGTGCCGCACGTGCTTGCCATCGTCGCCGGCACCACCGTAGACTTTCCCAACAGCGACCACACCTACCACAACGTGTTTTCGCTCTCGAAAACACGATCCTTCGACTTGGGTCGCTACGCGGTCGGCCGTTCCAAGTCTGTACGATTCGATCGGCCCGGCATCGTGCGCGTCTTCTGCGACATTCATTCGCACATGAGCGCGTTCATCCTCGTATTTGCGCACCGCTATTTCTCGGTGGCCGACGTGGACGGCTCGTATCGGCTGGAGGGCGTGCCGCCGGGAACCTACACGGTGA
This sequence comes from Acidobacteriota bacterium, assembly GCA_031404215.1. Classification (GTDB taxonomy): domain Bacteria; phylum Acidobacteriota; class Vicinamibacteria; order Vicinamibacterales; family 2-12-FULL-66-21; genus JALZOC01. The sequence goes on along the minus strand of JANNHC010000675.1, from coordinate 9,242 downwards.
TGGCGTGGAATGAATCCGCGCCGCTGGAGTCGCGGCGTGTCGTCGTGCCGGACGCCGGGGGCGAGATCGAGATGAATTTTTCGCTCGGCCGCCGATGACGATCTTCTCGTCGCTCACGAATCGCATCTTTCTCGCGAGCGCGCTGCTCGCCGTGTTCGCGATCGCCGTGGCGGTGTACCGCGTCAACGTCGCCGTCTCGGCCCAGGCGGAAAATGAGCTGCGGCGGGGGATAGACGAGGCAGGCACGCTCCTCGAGGAGTACAGGACGACGTTGTTCGAGCACTATTCGCGCGAGGCGAGGCTCGTCGCGGACCTGTCCAATTTCAAGGCGGCGCTCGATACGAAAGATCCGCCGACAGTGCAGCCGATTGCCGAGAAATATCAGCAGGCCATCGGCTGCGACCTGTTTCTGGTCACGGACCCATCGGGCCGGCTGCTGGCGGAAGCCGGCCGGCTGCGCGCGGGATACCAGACGAGCGCGTCGCGCGAGCCAATCGAGCGCGCCCGCGCGGGCAGGGAAACCGTGTCGCTCTGGCCGCACGCGGGAGGCGTCATCCAGGTGGTGACGGTCCCGAGCGTCCTGGGGCCTGAGCTGTTCGGCACACTCAGTGTCGGATTCAGTCTGGACGAGCAGACGGCTGGCACGTTCAAGCGGCTGACCAACAGCGAGATCGCGTTTGCCATCAACGGCCGCGTGGAAGCCTCGACGCTGCCGGCACGGAACCATTCGCAACTCGGGACACTTGTCGGCGCATCCGGCGTCCAGGTGATCGACTTGGACGACGCGCAGTATGTGGCCGTCAGCCGCGACCTGCCACTGGTGACGGCAGGCGCCGCGACGGCGCCGACTGGCGCTCCGCGCGCGACCGCGCTCATCCTCCGATCACGGACCGAACGGCTGCGGTTTCTCAGCGCGGTGCACCGGGAGCTCGGCGGCACCGCGATTCTCGCCGTCCTGGTGGCCACGCTCGTGAGCTATGCGGTGGCACGCACCGTGACTCGCCCGCTCGGCGCGATTACCGCCACGATGCGCGAAATGGCCGCGACCGGCGACCTGACCCGGAAAATCGCGCTGTCGCCCAATGCCCGGTGGGAAGACGAAGACGCGCGGCTGCTCGCCCGGACGTTCAATACGATGACGGACTCGATTGCGCGCTTCCAGCGGGAAGCCGCGCAGCGCGAGCGGCTGTCCTCGCTCGGACGCCTCTCGACCGTCGTCGCTCACGAGATCCGTAACCCGCTGATGATCATCAGGACCGCGCTCCGATCGCTCAAGCAGGGAGCGGGACACTCTCCCGAGGCGCAGGCGGCGGTCGCCGATATCGACGAAGAGGTCACGCGCCTCAACCGCATCGTCTCCGAGGTGCTCGACTTCGCGCGGCCCATCCAGTTCGACCTCGCGCCCGTTGACGTGAATGCGCTCTGCGAGGATGCCGTCCGGGCGGCGGCAACGGGAGACCTGCCCGTGCCGGTGCGTCTCGACCTCGATCGAACGCTCGGCCTACTCGTCACCGACGGTGAACGCATACGGCTGGCGCTCGTGAACCTCCTCACGAACGCGGGACATGCCGTACAGGCACACGGCGACCCGGCGGACCTGGGAGGCCGCAGCGTCCGGCTCGTCACCGCCAGGACCGCGAACGGACGGACCGCCATCGACGTCCGCGATCAGGGCGTCGGCATCGCGCCGGAAGACTTGCCCCGTGTCTTCGATCCATTCTTTACGACGCGCCGAACCGGTACCGGGCTCGGCCTGGCGATTTCGCGCAATATCATCGAGGGACTTGGCGGTACCATCACGGTATCCAGCCGCGCCGGCGAGGGCACCGACGTTCGCATCGAGCTACCCGCGAACCCCGTCGCACCCGGTAGAAACCTGTAGCACCCGGTAGAAGCCTATACAGATGAGCGGATCCATTCTTCTTGTAGACGACGAGACGAAGATTCTGAATGCACTGGCGTCGGCGCTTCGGAGCGAGGGCCACGAGGTCGTGGCCACGGGGAGCGCGCGCGAGGCACAGCGCCTCCTTGGTCAACGGCTCTTCGACGTACTGGTCGTGGACAACCTGATGCCCGACCTGACCGGAACCGATCTCATTCGGGAGCTCGTCGCCACGACAGCCGCGGGCGAACGGCCGCAAATCCTGATGATGACGGCGCATGCGACGGTCGAGAGCGCGATTGAAGCGATGAAGCTGGGCGCCCTCGACTATCTGCAGAAGCCCTTTGAAGTCGACGAGCTGCTCGTGGTCGTCAACCGGGCGATGGAACATCAGCGCCTGAGCACGGAGCATCGCTATCTCATCAGCGAGCGCGATGCAGAGTTCAATCATTACGGCATCGTGGGCCGCAGCCGCCGCATGCAGGACGTCATCAACACGTCGCAGGTCGTCGCGAAGTCGAAGAGCACGATCCTCATCACGGGGGAAACCGGCACCGGCAAGGAGATGGTCGCGCGCGCGATTCATTACCACAGCGCGCAGCGCGAGATGCCGCTCATCAAGGTGAACTGCGCGGCCATTCCCGAGACGCTGCTCGAATCGGAGCTGTTCGGGCACGTGCGGGGCGCCTTCACGGGCGCGACCACGAACAAGAAGGGCAAGTTCGCGCTCGCCGACGGCGGCTCGATCTTCCTCGACGAGATCGGGACGATGAGCCCGGCGCTGCAGGCCAAGCTGCTGCGCGTGCTGCAAGAGCGTGAATTCGAAGCGCTCGGCTCGGAGCGGACGCAGAAGGTGGACGTGCGCGTGATCGCGGCCACGAACCGGGACCTGCGCCAGATGGTGGCGGACGGCAGATTCCAGGAGGATCTGTACTATCGCCTGAACGTGATCCCCCTGCACATCCCGCCGCTTCGCGAGCGCCGCGAAGACGTGCCGGTGCTGGTTGAGCACTTCATCGCGAAGCACGCGCAGCGCGCCGGCAAACGCATCGACGGCATGGGGCCCGGCGTCATCGAAGCGCTCCAGGCCGCGGACTGGCCGGGCAACGTGCGCGAGCTCGAGAACACGGTGGAGCGCGCGGTCGTGCTCTCGCCCACCTCGGTCATCGGTTCGGACGTGGTCCGAATACTCGGCGTCAGCAGCGCCGCGCCGGCAGGTCTGCCTTCACTCAACCTCCGCCAGAATCTCGACTGGGCGGAGCGCGAGACCGTCCGTCGCGCGCTGACCAGCTCCGGCGGGGTGAAGAAGGATGCCGCCGAGGTGATGGGCATCAGCCAGCGCGCGCTCAGTTATTACCTGGCGAAGCACAGGGTTGAGTGACGGTCGCCAGTTGGCAGTTTTGCAGCCCGTTGCGGTTGTCAGTCAGCGGGGGACCAGTTACTGAATACTGGCCATTTGCTGCTTACGCCCCAAGTAATGGCTTACGGCGCGGGTAATCGATCGCAACCTAACTCGCTGTTTTTCCAAGGTTTCCAGCCACCGGCGACGGCATCGGCTTTGCGATGGAGTGTCCCCACGATGACGTGTTTCCCAACGATTCTTCTGGCAGGGGCCTGTGTGCTCGCACCTGCGATGGCACGTGCGCAGGCGCCGGCGCCGCCTCAGGACCAGTCCGATCCGGATGCCCGCGTGGACGCGCTGCAGCCAGATTTCAACCTGGCGGCGCTGCCGACAACGCTTCGCATGCCGGTGGGCAAGATGGCGTTCCGCGTGACGCACCGGTTCGGGCGTCCACTGGGCGAGGGGGACTTCGGCGACCTCGCGTCCGACCTCTTTGGATTCGATTCCGGCGCGCAGATCGGTCTCGAGCTTCGCTACGGCCTCGCGCGCGGGACGCAGATCGGGGTCCACCGTACGAGCGATCGCACCATTCAGATTTTCGGGCAGCACAACGTTCTGAACGAGCGCGACGGCGCCGTGATGGGGCTCGACGCGATCGGCACGCTCGAAGGCGGCAACAATCTGAGGACGCGGTACCAGAGCGCGCTCGGCCTCGTCGTATCGCGCAACGCCGGCCGCCACGCCGCGTTGTACGCGGAGCCGATGTGGGTCGCCAACACGAACCCTTCAGCCGACGCCGGCTCCGACAACAACACGCTGATGATCGGACTGGGCGCACGCCTTCGCCTGCGCCCTTCCACGTACCTCCTCGCTGAGATCACGCCCCGGTTCGGCGGTTTCGATCCGGGCGTCAGCCAGGTGAGCTTCGGACTCGAAGGGCGGGCCGGCGGCCATCTGTTCCAGTTGAACGTATCGAACGGCTTCGGCACGACACTCGGACAAATCGCGCGCGGCGCGTCGAACAACGACAACTGGTACCTCGGCTTCAACCTCGCCCGGAAGTTCTTCTGAGGGGCGCACGGATTCGGAAGGGCACGGTGAGTGTGGCTAAGCGGATTCTCAACCGGGGTCAGACCCTGGTCTGGTTGCCATAATCGCCTACGCTCGGGATAATGACGCGAGTGGCCATCCTCGCCTTGCTCCTCTGTCTGCTCGTCGCGTCGTGCGGAGGTGGGAACTCCACGCCGACGACGCCGAGTAATCCTTCCAACCCGTACACGTTCACGCTCTCGTCAGGCGGCGTGACGCCCAAGGACCTCAGCGTGCCGCCCGGCACGCAAGTGTTGTTCGTGAACAACGACTCGAGGAGTCACGACATGGCGTCCGATGATCATCCCGATCACATGCTCTGCAGGGAGCTCAATTCTGTTGGATTGTTGCAACCCGGGCAGAGCCGCGAGACAGGGAACCTTGTCGCGGCAAGAACGTGCGGGTTTCACGATCACAACATTCCGCCGCCAACCACGCAGCTGGGCAATATCTGGACTGGCAGAATTGTAATTCGCTGACGCCCGAGGGTTAATACTCGTACACTCCCCGTCCCACCTTCCTGCCAAGCCGTCCAGCCGCCACGTACTCAACAAGAAGGGGACACGGTCGGTATTTCTCGCCCATGCTGCGGTACAGGTATTCGAGAATGCTCAGCCGGGTGTCCAGCCCGACGAGGTCGACCAGTTCGAACGGCCCCATCGGGTGGTTGAGGCCCAGCTTGAGGGCCTTGTCGATGTCTCGGGGAGAGGCGACCCCCTCCATCAGCATGTAGAACGCCTCGTTGCCGATGCTGGCATTGACCCGGGTCGTGATGAAACCCGGAGACTCGCGGACCAGCACCGTCTCCTTCCCCATCTGCCTCGCCACGGCTTCGATCGCCTGGAGCGTGGCGGGCCCACTCTCGCGCGCCCGGACGATTTCGACCAGCTTCATCTTGTGGACGGGGTTGAAGAAATGCATGCCTGCCATCCGCGCCGGCGTGCGGATCGAACCGGCGAGCTCGGTGATGCTGAGCGCCGACGTGTTGGTGGCAATGACGGCGTGCGAGGGCGCCAGGCGATCCACCTCGGCGATGAGCGCGAGCTTGACATCGATTCGCTCGGGCACCGCCTCGATCACAACGTCACAGCCCTCGAGAACGAAAGCCAGATCCGTGCTCGTGGCCAGACGGCTGAGCCCCGCTTCGGCCTCAGCGACGGTCACCTTTCCGAGCTCCGCGCCTTGGCGGAGGATGGCCTCGATCGCCGTGCGTCCCTTCTCGATCGCCTCCGGCGAGACGTCGTACATCCGGGTCTCGTACCCGCCCGCGATGGCCGCATGCGCGATCCCGTGGCCCATCGTCCCGGCGCCGAGCACCGCCACGCGACGGATCATGAGACGGGCGAGGCCGCGGCGATCTCGACGAGCGTCGCGATCGCGTGTTCGATCTCGTCGAGCGTGTTGTAGAAATGCGGCGCCATGCGGATGCCGGCTCCCGGGCGATGATCGACGATGACGCCGCGCCGGACGAGCTCACCGGCCACGACGGCCCCATTGGGCACGTCGATGACCACCGCCCCACCGCGTTCCGCGTCGGCATCCGGCGTGTTGATCCTGAAGCCCGCCGCTCGAGCGAGCTCAATCAGCCGCCGCGTGAGCGTCAGCGATTTCGCGCGGATGACCCCCACGCCGATCTCGCCGACGATCTCGTAGCCCGCACGGCAGGAATACAGAGAGGGAACATTGGGTGTGCCGCTCTGGAAACGCTCGGGCGCGCCCGCGTGTTCGATCGCGCCGGTGGCAAACTCGAACGGACGCGCGTGCGCCGCCCACCCGACGATCCCCGGCTCGAGCTCGCCGGCCAGGTCGGGACGGACATAGAGATAGCCGGCGCCCGGGCCGCCACACAACCACTTGACCGATCCTCCGACCGCGAAGTCCACGCCCATCGCGGCGAGGTCCATCGGTACCGTGCCGGCGGCCTGATACACGTCGAGAATGACGCGCGCGCCCACGCGGTGCGCCTTCTCGACGATCGCGGCGGCGTTCTGGATGAACGCGCTCTTGAACAGGACGAGCGACATGGGGACGAGCACCGTCCGCTCGTCTATCGCGTCGAGCAGCCGCGCGAGGTTCGTCCGGATCGCGTCGTCTGAGGTGACGTAGACGATCTCGGCGCCGTACCGGCGGAACCCCTCGAACACGTACATATTCGACGGGAACTCGAGATCGGCCATGACGATCCGGCGGCGCGGGCCGTCGAAGCGATGGCAGGACGCGATGATTGCCTGCGCGACGGTCACGTTCTGGTGCATGGAGATCGTGCCCTTCGGCACCCCCAGCACCGGCGCGAGCAGGTCTCCCGTTGTCCGGCCGATTTCCCACCAGCCTTCCTGCCAGGCTCGGACCCCACGCGACGACCACTCGTCGGCAAACTGGTGCAGGTAGCCGGCCGCCCGCCGCGGCATCGCGCCGAGCGAGTGACTGACGAGGTAGGTGCAGGTGTCAACGATGGGAAATTCGCGCCGCCAGTCGTCTATCACAACCGCCTCGTTACCATACCTGCGTCATGAACACCCAATGCCAAAACGGTCCCACGCACAGATTTTCGCGCGGAGAGCGCCGAGCACGCGGAGAAGACAAGCACGAGTCGGCTGCCAGCGGCCGCCGACACGCGCGAAGCGCGTCAAGCGCACACGGCCCCAGGCCGGCGTCGGCGGACGCTCCGTGACGTTGTCTCGGCGATCTCTGCGTCTCTGCGCGATCCATCCCGACGCTCTCGGCTGGCCGCTCGGCCGTCAAACCGTCATCACATATTCAGATCGACCCAGACGCTCTTGACCTGCGTGTAGTGCTCGAGCGCATGGGCACTCATCTCGCGGCCAAAGCCGCTCTGCTTGTAACCACCGAACGGGGCCGCGGTATCGTAGACGTTGTAGGTGTTGATCCACACGGTGCCGGCCTGGAGCTTCCGGGCGATGTAGTGTGCCTTCTTGATGTCACGTGTCCAGACGCCGGCGGCCAGGCCGTAGGGCGTATCGTTGGCGCGTACGATGGCCTCGTCCAGATCGGTGAACTCGATCGCGGCGAGCACCGGACCGAAAATCTCCTCGCGCGCGATGGCCATCTCCGGCTGGACGTCGGCGAACACCGTCGGCTGGACGAAATACCCCTTCCCCGTGCCGATGTCTGCGCGCGCGCCACCCGCAACGAGCGTGGCCCCTTCCTTTTTGCCAGACTCGATGTATCGCAAGACCGTCTCGAGCTGTTTTTTCGAGGAGAGCGCGCCAAATTTCGTGCGCGGATCCATCGGATCGCCGGCCGTCATCTTGTTCGCCCGCGCGGCAAGCTTGTCGATGAACTCCGCCTTGATCGACCGATCCACGAGGAGCCTCGAGCCCGCCGCGCAGACCTCTCCTTTGCCGTAGAAGATCCCGATGGTCGCCCCGCGGATGGCCGCGTCGATGTCGGCATCCGCCAGCACGATATTCGGAGACTTCCCACCCAGTTCCAGCGTGATCTTCTTCAGCGTCCCGGCGGCCCCTCGCATGATGCCTTTGCCGGTGCTGGTGTCGCCAGTGAAGGCGATCTTGTCGATGCCGGGGTGCTCGACGATCGCCTGGCCCAGCGTCGAGCCGGGTCCCGTCAGCACGTTCAGGACGCCAGGCGGCAGCCCCACTTCGAGTGCGATCTCGCCGAGCGCAAGCGCGGTCAGTGGCGTCTGGCTGGCCGGTTTCAGGATCACCGTGTTGCCGCACGCCAGGGCCGGCGCAACCTTCCAGGCGGCGAGCAGCAGCGGAAAGTTCCACGGAACGATTGCCGCGACGACTCCAATCGGTTCACGCAGCGTGTAGGTGAGATAGTTGCCCTTGACGGGGATGGTCTCCCCCATCACCTTGTCGGCCCACCCTCCGTAGTACTCGAAACACTCCGCGGCGGCGGGAATCTCGACGTGGCGCGATTCGCTGATGGGTTTTCCGTTGTGCAGCGTTTCGAGCCTCGCGACTTCATCGGCCCGTTCGAGCAGACGATCGCCAAGCTTTCGCACGAGGCGACCCCGCTCGCGCGCGGACATCGTACCCCACGGCCCGTCGAGCGCCGCGCGCGCCGCGGCTACGGCGACGTCCAGATCCTCGCGTCCCGCCGACGCGACCTGCGCGATGACGTCCTCCGTCGCCGGATTGACGACATCCATCGTGGCGGCAGACCTCGCCGCATGCCATTCGTTGTTGATAAAGAGCTTGTTCCGCATTCAGGCAACCAGCACGTCAAGGTCACTCAGGGGAATAGGGACAGAGGGACACGGAACAATCAGGCTTCCGTGCGTACGTACTCGAAATTGATAGGCTGCCGGTTGATGCCGCGAATCGGTGGAGCGATGTAATTGGCGAACTTGCCGGGCTCGTACACGGGGGTGGCCATGATGCTGAGCAGGTATTCCCGATCCGAGACGTCCGGGAGCCATTCATGCCTGCGCCGCTCCCATTCCGTCTTCGACAGCGGCGCCCCGGACGGGTCGTAATGCAGCGACGAGAACATCCCGATACCTCGATTGAATTTTCGGTCCGGCAGCCGGAGCCGATCCGACATGCTGTGCCGCTCGAAGATCTTGTTCCATCGCTGCACCCCGGCCTCGCAGTCCCCGACGTACCAGTCCCGCAACACTTCGTTCATGGCCGTACGCATCGGGATGGCCTTGCGTTCGAGCTTGCCTTCTGCCGGCACGTCGAGCTCGTAAAAGGCGTCGCTGACATGATGATCCGTCCACTTGTCTTCCTGCGCCCGTCCCTTCAAGCCGTTGCCGAAGTACGACGCGGCGTTCGTGGAGATCTCGTTGCCATGGAGGTCGAGGCTGAGGCTGAACCACAAGTTGATGAATTTCTGAATCGTCGGCAGGTCGATCCCGCCGAGTTTCCGCACGTCCTCTGAGTATCCGGCGCCGCCCAGGAGCTGGCAGGTGCGCTCGATGATGCGCGCGATGCCGGTTTC
>JANNHC010000674.1:0-2431 GCA_031404215.1 Acidobacteriota bacterium | reverse complement strand
TCCATATCGCCCAAGTGATCTTCATCACCCAGAATATCCGTCAGCACCGCAAAACGATTGTCTTCTTTGATCAGACCCATGGCGATACCCGCCACATGGGCTTTCATGGGCACGCCAGCGTCCATCAGCGACAGGCAGCCGCCGCAGACTGAAGCCATGGACGACGAGCCGTTGGACTCGGTGATTTCGGAAACCACACGCATGGTGTAGGGGAACTCTTCCTTGCTTGGCAGAACCGCCATCAACGCCCGCTTGGCCAGACGGCCGTGGCCGATTTCGCGGCGCTTGGGCGTGCCGACGCGACCGGTCTCGCCGGTGGCAAAGGGAGGCATGTTGTAGTGCAGCAGGAAGCGGTCTTCGTACTCGCCGGCCAGTGCGTCAATGCGCTGCGCGTCGCGCTCGGTGCCCAGGGTGGTCACCACCAGAGCCTGCGTTTCGCCACGGGTAAACAGGGCCGAGCCGTGGGTGCGCGGCAGCACGCTGTTGCGGATTTCGATGGCGCGCACGGTGCGTGTGTCGCGGCCGTCAATACGCGGCTCGCCGGCCAGTATCTGGCTGCGCACAATCTTGGCTTCAATGTCAAACAGCATGCCTTCAACGGCAACAGCGTCACGCCTCGTCCTCTGAGCCCATGACTATCAAGATAATCACCGCTCCCACGACGACGGCGACAACCGCTGCTGTGACAATTGCGGTTTTCTTCATCGGTCCTCCAGTTCCCATGCTTTTCGCAACTCGTTCAAATCCGGCCGCTGTTCGTAGCGCCGAACGTGGTCTCCCCAGGACGCGCGGATTCGCGTGCGCGCGGCGACCGCCAGAGTGTGAAACGTGCGCCTGCGTTCTCCATCACCGGCGACTCGTGCCGCCGCGGCGCCGATCGCGGCCATCCTCCACGCGAGCTCGTCGTTGCCAATCTTTGCGGCCTGCTCGACTCCCGCTGACGCGGCGGAGATCGCTGCGCCCGTGTCGCCCCGCGCGAGAGCTGTCGCGGCTGTCCAGTACTGTCGTTCTCTGCCGGTTGCGGGCTCGGTCGTCTCCATGGCGCTCTCCGGAGCTGTCGGCGTGATCCGTCCCTGTTTCGCCTGAATGTAGCGGTCGATGGCGGAAGCAAGCACGCCGGTCGTGCCTGGCGATGGGCTCTTCGGAATCGCTTTGATCAGGGATGCGGCTTGCGCCAGTCGATTTGAGAGCGTCGCGGAGAGCGCGCGAAGATACGCCACGCGGCGCTGCCGGCCGACGTAGGCGTCGAGCTTCTTCCGCGACCCCTCGTCAACTTCCGCCAGGGCGGTTTCGGCTTCGTCGAATCGTCCAAGCCTGATGAGCAGTTCCGCACGGTTCGTCAGGACGTAGGGAAGCTGTGAGGCATCCTGCTGACGGCGATGGATCGCTTCGGCCCGCTCGCGAAGCGCGAGCGCTTCGGGCAGCGAGCCGAGCACGGTCGCCTGCACGGCCAGATTGTTCAGCGCGACCGAGAGCTGGTAGTCATCGCCGGTTGCCTCCGCCTCCTTCAGTCCCTGGCTCGCAAGCTCGCGGGCCTTGGGAATGTCATCGAGATCCTGATAGGCGCGGGCCGCGATCGAGAGCGCTGTCAGCTCGAGCTTGCGGTATTTGTGTTGCTTGAAAAACGCGAGCGCGGGCTCGAGCGTCTGGAGTACCTCGGCGGCCTTCCCCTGCGTCGACTGCACAGAGGCCAGCTGCGTCGCCGCCCTGGCAGCTGTCCGATACGCCCTGCCCTTCCGCGCCAGAGCGATAGCATTGCGCAATTGCGATTCGGCTTCCGGAAGATTCGTCGACATCAGGGCGGCCGCGAGATCGATGAGCCCGTCGGCTGCGGTCGACTCGAAGCCCGCATCGCGCGCCGACTGAACGGCGGCCGACGCGATCTGTGTGGCGTCGGATCGTCCTTCCGATGCCGCGACGCTGCCGAGTTGCATCTCCGCCCGCACGATCTGAAATGGATTCTTGATGACGCGAGCCGTGGTCAACGCGCGCTCGAGCGCGACACGCGCGGGCGCAAGGTCACCGACGCTGTCGAGTAGTCTTCCTCGATTGATGAGGACTTCCACCTCCCCTTCCGTGTTTGACGACGCACGGTAGATGCGTTCCGCTTCGTCAAATGCGCCAAGCGCCTTCTGTGTCCGCCCTTGAAACCCTTCGATGACGCCCTGCCGAAGATGCGCGGCCGCATACTGTGGATCGATCGCGATAGCGCGCTCGAAGCTGGCGCGCGCGTCGGTCAGCTGCGCCGCCGCTTCCTGAGCGCGTCCGAGATCGACCCACGCCCCAGCATCGTTCGACCGTCGATCGGCGAGCTCGCGATACGCGCGGACTGCCGCGTCGATGTCTCTCATAACCAGCCATCGAATCGCATCGAGGCGCAGGCGCTCGTCACGCGGCAGTCGCGACGTGTCGGGTACGAGCTCGCCGACGC
>JANNHC010000673.1:0-5184 GCA_031404215.1 Acidobacteriota bacterium | reverse complement strand
CGGCGGCTATTACCAGGAAACCAGGAACCAGTTCCCGAACATGGCGGTCGACGCCGAGGGATGGTTCCGGATGTACTCCGAGTTCGTGGTGCCGGAGGACCAGCACAAGGCGTGGCTGGCGGACCGGCAGGGGGCGATCGTGGGCGCCGACCTGGCCAGGCGGTTCGGATGGAAAGTCGGCGATCGCGTGCCCCTCGAGGCCACGATTTACCGGCGAAACAACGGGACCGCATGGGAATTCAACATCTCCGGCATTTACGACTCCCCGGTGAAGGGCACCGACAAGACGCAGCTCTTCTTCCACTACGACTACCTGGCCGAGGCGGTCCGGGATTCGGGCTTCGGCGGCCAGGTCGGGTGGTACGTGATCAAGGTCGACGATCCCGACCGCTCGCCGGAGATTGCGAAGAAGATCGACACGATGTTCATCAATTCACCCGCCGAAACGAAGACCGACACGGAGAAGGCATTCGTCGCGGGCTTCGCGAAACAGATCGGCAACATCAGCCTCATCACGCAGCTAGTCGCGGCCGCCGCGATCCTGATGATCCTGCTGATCACGGCGAACACCATGGCGCAGTCGATCCGCGAACGAACCGGCGAGCTGGCGGTCCTGAAGACGCTGGGGTTCGGCGACGGCCGTGTGCTGTCGATGGTCCTCATCGAATCGTGCTTTATCGCCATCGTCGGAGGTCTCGCCGGCCTGGCCGTATCCTGGGGCCTCGTCGCCAGGGGTGACCCCACCGGCGGCTTTCTGCCGATGTTCTATTTCCCGGTCCGCGACTTGATCGCGGGCGTGGTCCTGGTCTTCATTCTCGGCGTCGTGTCTGGTGCCTTCCCGGCCTGGCAGGCGGGACGCCTTCGCATCGTGGACGCGCTGAGGAGGAACTGACCCATGCTGTCGCAGATTCTGGCCGTTACCGGCGTCAACCTCAGGTCCATCGGCCAGCGCCTGGGTTCGTCTGGCGTCGCCATTGTCGGTATTGCGGGCGTCGTCGTCGTGTTCCTCGGCGTGCTATCGATTGGTGAAGGATTCAAGAAGGCCATGGCGGAGGTCGGCGACCCTCAGACGGTGATGGTGATGCGCGCCGGCAGCGATACCGAGATGACGAGCGGATTTGGCGGCGATACGACCCGCCTCATCCTGGACACACCCGGCATCGCGCGCGATGATAGCGGCCCCATCGCTTCGCCGGAGCTGTTCGTGATCGTCGGCCACCCGTCGAAGAAAGATCCAAGCGACGCCAACGTGCCGCTTCGGGGCGTCTCGGGCACGGCGCTCAAAGTGCGGCCCAACGTCAAAATTGTCGAAGGCCGCATGTTCACGGAAGGCACCAACGAGATCGTCGTTGGGCGCGCAGCGTCGAACCAGTTCGCCGGGTTGACAGTCGGGTCGTCCACCCGCTGGGGACAGAACACGTGGCAGGTGGTGGGAATCTTCGACGCGCGGGGCAGCGCCGCCGAATCCGAAATCTGGTGCGACGCGAAGGTGCTCCAGGGCGCCTATCGACGAGGGAACAGCTACCAGTCCGTCTACGTGCGCCTCGAGCGAGTCGAAGGATTCCAGGCATTCAAGGACGCGCTCACGGCCAATCCGCAGCTGTCGGTGACCGCCATTCGCGAGCCCGATTATTTCGCCGCGCAGTCGGAAGTGCTGCACACCATCATCCGTACGATCGGCTACATCATCGCGGGACTGATGGGAATCGGCGCGATATTCGGTGCGGTGAACACGATGTACACCGCCGTCGCCTCGCGCACGCGGGAGATCGCCACGCTCCGCGCGCTGGGATTCCGCAGTTTTCCGGTCGTCTTTTCCGTGCTCACCGAGGCCGTCGTCCTGGCGCTCATCGGCTGCGCAATCGGAGGACTCGCCGCATGGCTGGCCTTCGACGGCTACCAGACGTCGACGATGAACTTTCAGTCGTTCACGCAGGTCGCGTTTACATTCGCCGTCACCCCGTCATTGCTGATGCAGGCGCTGGCTTACTCGGTTGCGATGGGCCTGCTTGGCGGCCTGTTACCGGCCTGGCGCGCCGCCAGGATGCCGGTCGTCACGGCCCTCAGAGAACTCTAAGAAGCGTGAAGGCTGCCCTGAGCCTTCCCGTAGCGTTTCCAGACAACGAGCGACTGACAAGAGTACGGTTCCGCTTCGGTGCGCTTACACCAATTCAGCCGCCAGACAGGCCTGGCAGCGCGTAGCCAGCTTGATAAGCGTCTTTTCTTCTGACATTTATGGAGACCGATTGTCAGGCGCCGTGACCGGGCGTCTGAAAAGCTGGCGCCGGTACGCAGGTTGCTTCGAGGATGGGTACTGCACTACAGAAAACGACGTCGCGACGAGCTCTACGGAGGGTTCCTATGCGTATCGACGACGTGCTTCAGCGAATTCAGGGTGAGTACGTGGAAATGCCTGGACTTCGACTGACACCCGCGCAGGCCCAACGCCTGTGGGGGCTGGAGCGCGACGTGTGTGATGCGCTGCTCGGTGCCCTGGTTGATGCACGGTTTCTTTCGCAGACTCGCGATGGCGCCTACGTTCGGATGGACGGCGCGCGTCCTTCGACGCAGGTGACGAACGTGACCCGCAGCCAGTCGATGGCTGTGGTCTGAGTTGCACCCACCGATGCCGGCAAGCTGACTACCTGCCTCGTCAGCCAAGATGCCGGCTCGCGTCCACGCTCCCGGGCATGTAGAAGCCCGCGGCCAGGTTTGTCGGAGGTTGAAGGCTTTGGCCTTCAGCCTTCGACATCACATCCTTCCTCCTCCGTCACCTGAACGTATCAATGGCCGTGATTCGCGAGATGCGCCACGGTCCGTCCGATTTCACCAGCACGAGCGCGAATTCACGCGCATCTCGTGACTCTTCACCCGTTGCCACGCTGCTACTGACGAAGCTCGCGGTCAAAATAACGTCGGCGGCTTCCCCGCCTGGAACCAGCTCCACGCTGACATCGTCCAGATCCATTCGAAACGCCGCCGTCCGCGGCTGCAGGCGCGCGGCCATCCCCATCAACGTGTCACGGCCGCGGATCGGAGGCGCCCCCTCTCCCAGGTCGACGACCGCTTCGTCTGTGAAGTAACCGCCGATTCTCGCGGCGCGCGTCACGTTCGCCAAGCCATCGGCCGCGCTCGCGTTGACCTCGCCGCGCAGCGCCGAGAGCCGGTCCCGAATGGCGCGCTCCTCGTCCGTCATGCGGCCACGCCAGACCACCACGGCAAGGACCGCGAGCAGCACGAGCACAGTGGGTCGCACGACCTGGCGGGCGGTCAAAAGACGACCTTGCCGATGATTCTGGAGACATCGACCCGACCGAAATCGTGGTCCGCCGCGCGCATGCCGCGATTGTCGCCGATGACAAAGTATTCGCGCGGCGTCAGCGTCACTTCCGGGACATCCCAGGGCCTTCGGTTCTTCACGTAGGGTTCGAGGATCGGGACACCGTTGACGTGCACCTGGCCTTTCGCGATGGACAGGCGCTCACCCGGCAGGGCGATGATCCGCTTCACATAGACCAGGTGGGGTCCAGCGAGCCTGATTGCAACGACATCGCCGCGAGAAGGTGTCCGGGACGAGTACGCAAGTCGATTCACGAGATTCAGCGATCCCGACTGGTAGGTCGGAAGCATGCTGATTCCCTCGGCACGAATCGGCAGCAGCACCCAGCGGAAGGTGATGAGACTTACCGAGGCCAGGACCAGGATCCGCACCGCTGTGCGGCGTGGATCCCGGCCGAAGACGAGGCGCCGCGTCAGGTTCACTAATGCATCCGGGTCACTGGGGATGCTCAGGTTATCAGACGCAACGCATCGGTGGGAAACAGGCCGAAAGTACCTGGACCCGATCGATGGTCGCAATTACCGCCGTTTCGAATAAGGCGCCAGCGCGTCGAGGCCCTCCGCAATGGGAATGTAGATGGTCGAGTCTGCGGCGCGCTCGGCGTAGACGGGAAAGCCTCTCCATTCACCGATCCGGACGAGCTTGAGAGAATCGGGCGACACCGGCGGGCCGCTGCTGAACCACTTCGCCCGATCGAACTCCACGAAAATGCCGTTCGAGGCCGGCCGCCGGATGCGCACGGCCGCTCGCGAAACGGGACGCATCGCGCGTCCGGCCGTCCCTACCGGCGGTGCGGCCACGGTACGGGCCGGCGCCGGACGCAGATTCGGCGGCAACGGCGCCGGCGCGCTTTCGTTCGCCACCGTCTGTGAGCCGGCGACGGGAGGCGCCGGAGCCTGTAGGGGCGATGTGGGACCGGCGGACGTAACAGCCGGCGGTACTCCGACGGGGAGTGACGCCACTGAGCTGCCGGAGGTGCCGGCGAGCTCTCCGGCGCGACGCCGTTCGTATGGCTGCATCCGCCCCGCGCCAATCGGCACGAACACGACGCTGTACGGTTCAATCGTTGTCTTGGAGTACAGCGGAATGCCCTGATAGAAGCCGCTTCGAACCATCTCGTTCGCGTTGAAGTGAGTCGCGGGGCCGGCCGGGTAGTACAGGTTGCCGGCAAACGCGATCGGTTCACCGCTGCGGCTCCAAGTCTCGTTTTCGGCGGTCACGATGGGTTGAGGCGTCGGCTGGATATTGACCTGAGCGGATGCCACAACCGCGTTCAGAGTGACCGCGGCGCTGGCCAGAATTAACAGACGAGGTGGTCGGTTCATCACACGCTCCGCTCAGTCTGCAATCCAGCAGCGTGCCAAAGGGTTCCTCAGCCGTAAACGAAGGCGACGCTTATCGACGGGACAACTAAGTGGTTTTCTTTTTCCAGTATCGGGCGAGCCCTTGCCACGAATAGTCGAGGCGGCCGGCCCGGCCATACTGCTCCGCCTCGCGCTCCCCCACCTTTCGCTTGAGGTCGAGCAGCGCTTCGCTGACGAAGGCGGCCACGCGTTGTTCCTCGGTAAGCGATGGATCGGCCAGAAGTCGCCGGACGATGCTGCTCCACGCCGCCACCCGCGCTGTCATATCCTGGAAATGCATTCGCGGACCGTGAAACGGGCCGAAGTGCGTGAGGAACAAAGTATCCGGCTCCCAGGACAGTATGCGATCCTCGCTGATACTCCAGGCGTCCAAGTCAATATCGGGCGGGGGCGCTGCCGGCATGACGTAATCTCGACCCGGCCGGCGAATGCCGCCGGTATCGCCGATAAATGCGACCCGGCTCGACGGATCGAAATACG
>JANNHC010000672.1:0-5251 GCA_031404215.1 Acidobacteriota bacterium | reverse complement strand
GCCGTGCTCGTCGTTGCGGTTGGGCTGTACGCCGCGGCGTTGCGCTCGAGACTGGCCGACCTGGAGCGCGCGTACGCGGACGCGAACGCGCGCGCGCAGGCTGCGCTCATCGACACGGAACGGCGGCGCGCGGCCGCGGCGGCCGCGCCGCGCGCCGCCGACGTCCTGTCTGCGCCTGACCTCGTCCGAATCGATCTCCGCGGGCAGAGCCCGGCGGAGCGCGCGCTCGCCCGCGCGCTCTGGAGCCGCGCACGGGGGATGGTGTTCGGCGCCACGGATCTGCCCGAACTGCCCGCGGGGAAGGTGTACCAGCTCTGGGTTGTGACCGGGAACGCCGCGATCAGCGCCGGGCTGCTCCAGTCGGACGGCACGGGCCACTACTCGCTGCTGGTCCGAACCGATCCCAACATCCCGCCACCGGTGGCGCTTGCCGTGACCGTCGAACCTGCGGGCGGCGTGCCGGCGCCGACCGGTCCGAAGTATCTCGTCGGCGTACCCTGATTGAACGTCGTCTGGATTCGGACTACGCGTGGTGCTCGACCGTGGCGTAGATCTGCTCCATCAGCTGCTGATCCTGCATCGCCCGCTCGAGGCTCATCTCGGGCTGACGGCCTTCTCTCATCGCGCCGGCAAAATCGCGATACATCGCCAGGTAGCCCCGGATGTCGTGAAACCCCGGAAACACCAGACGGGGGAATCCGCGGCCGCGCACGACGACGAACGCTCCGTTCGACTCGAACGTGATGATGCCCTGGCGTCCAAACAGCTTCGACACGCGCAGGCCCCTGAAGAGCGACGGGATCTCGCGCGAGTAATACAGAGAACCGACCGCTCCGTTGTCGTACTGGAACGCGACCATCATGCTCTTGACGCGGGAGTCAGGACCCTCGCGTGATGGGGACGGCCGGTAGCCGTGAATCCGCGTCATCGTCGGCCCGAGGCTGTTCGCGATGTGCAACCAGTGAATGCCTTCCTCGAAGAACGCGTCGCCGCCAGCCATCGCTTCGTCGTTGCGCCAGTCGTCTGCCGTTTTCAGCCGCTTGGCGATCGTTGTGAAGTGCGCGAACACCATCTCCCCGATTGCGTCTTCCGCCAGGAGCCGCCGCAGCGTCACCGCGAGCGGCTTGTAGTGATCGTTTTCGCCGACGAGGACGGCTCGCTGCGCGCGATCTCTTGCGTCCAGCACCGAACGATAGTCCTCCAGGCGCGGGAACGCCGGCTTCTCGACGAGCACGTGCTTGCCGGCCGCCAGCGCGCGAAGCGCCAGATCGAGGTGGAAGCGCGGAGGCACGGCGATGACGACCGCGTCCACTCGGGGGTCTTCCATCGCCTGGGTGTAATCCGCATAGCTGGTGGTTCCCTGAAACTCACGACAGTACGCGGCCGCCCGGGCGGCGTCGCGGCTCGCGTAGCCCGGCAGGATGTCGGTCCGAAGCGTCTTGAGGTGGGCGCTGTGCACGCGCGTGATGAAGCCGCACCCGAGAAACGCGATCCGCAGGGGCTCAGGCATCAGGCGCGTCAATCATACCGCGTGGGATCAGGTGTCACGGCCGCGGCCGCGATCCGCCGCCCGAACGCGCCGGTTAACTCTCGGTCGGCGCAGCAGACGCTGGCGTGCGAGGAGCGCGCGGTTGAGCGCGCGTCTGCCCAGGCCGATGTCCGGCCTTGATTTTCGCTTTTTATTCGCTTATAGTTCGGCGTTCGTCCGCAGCGGGTAGCGGAGACGGCTCGGAAGCGGCAGTTTGAGGAGAATCAGATGGATCAGAAAGCATTGTTCCTCCAGTTCTGGGAGAAGGAAGCGCGCGCGATCCGCACAGTGATCTCGCGCATTCCGGAAGGATCGGATTACCGGCCGGATCCGAAGTCACGCCTTGCGCGCGAGATCGCGTGGCTGATCGTGCGCGAGGAAATGGTGCTGACCGAGGGTCTGGAAAAAGGCGAGCTCGAGTGGAAAGAGCTTCCGGCGCCCGCGACTGTCAAGGAAGTGCTCCAGACCTACGATCGGCATCACGATTCGCTGACCACGAAGCTGAAGGCTCTCGCGACGCCAGGCTGGGAACGCAAGG
The DNA here is from genome assembly GCA_031404215.1 of Acidobacteriota bacterium. Taxonomy (GTDB): domain Bacteria; phylum Acidobacteriota; class Vicinamibacteria; order Vicinamibacterales; family 2-12-FULL-66-21; genus JALZOC01. The sequence goes on along the minus strand of JANNHC010000672.1, from coordinate 3,185 downwards.
TGCCGTTCATCTATCAGGGTCAGGAGGTCATGAGCGACACCGGCTACGACACGGCGTGGGGGTTCCTCTTCGACATCATCCACCACCGGGGCCAGCTGACGACGTACCTGCGGCCGATGGGGGCGAAAGTGCCGCAGATTTATGGGCCGAGCGCGGACGAGCCCATGTAACGGTGCGGCTCAATCCGCGGAGGGCACAGGCTACACCTTGGCGATCGCGACCGCGAACCGGGCGGCGACGGCCTCGAACCCCTTTTTCGTGGGGTGAAGTTCGTTCGCCCACCAGTCCTCGTGTGTGCGGCCGCCGGGGAGCGTCCCCCGCAGATCCACGAACCGGACATGCGAGAAGCCGGCCGCGACGCTCTTGACGACGCGGTTGAACCGGTCGATCAGGGCGCGCATGGTCTCCTGATTTTCGGCCTGAATCATGAACCCCTTACGATGAAAGCCCGGACGAAGCCATGGGCCGGGGAACCCCGGAACCGGCCAGCCATGGCCAAACCCGCGACCGTCAGGCACCGGCCAGTCGTACCCGTGCACGATGATCGGAATCGTCTGCCCCGTGGTCTTCACGCAGAGCTCGGTGACCGCCGTCACCATCGCGATATACGCGTCCTTGATGCGTACATCGATGACCCCACGGACCACGTCTTCGTTCAGTCCGGGGTTGGCTGATGACGCGTGGTTGAGCAACACGAAGAACTCGTCGCCCGCCACGTCATTGCCCCCGCCTGACAGAAGGATCGCCTTCGGAAGCTCCATCCGGCGCAGCAGCTTCTCGAGCACGGTCTTGAACTTCGCGAGTTGCCCTCCGGTGTACGCCATGTCTTCGATGCGATCGCCCACGTGGGCGACCGACTCGACATCGAAGCCGTGCTTGCTCTCGAGCATGTCGAGGATGTCGTACCACAGGTAGTCGAACCAGGAATCTCCCTCGGCGACGAGCGTCGCGATACCCTTCGGCCCGGCGGCCCGAATGAAACGGGGATCGATCGGACGGGCCAGCGCCCGCGCGCGTCGTGGGGCCTTTGCGATCGCGGTCGCCCGGCTGCGCAGCGCGCCGGCGCGTTCCCGCAGAACTCTCGCCGCGACCTGCCGGCCGGCGGCGGCGGCTCGCCGGGTCGCAGCGCTTCGATTGGGGCTGCGAGCACCCCGTACGGTGGAAGTACGCTTCGTCGCCATGCCGATCCTCCAGGAATCGACCGGACACCCGGCACTGACGCCGTCGCGGGTCGTCAGCGCGCGCGAATCGTGCCGGTCACCTCGACGCGCACGGGCACGCCGTCGACGTCGGTCGGGAGCTCAACACCGGGTTCGACAGGTTCGCTCAGATTCACCTTCAGTGCGTACTCCCCCCTCACGCGTGTGATCCCGACGCCGGTGACTTTTCCGAGCTTCTGGAATTGCCGAAGCGCCGACCGCTTGGCGGCCTGCGCCTTGTCGAGGGGAATATGAGGCATGGCTCAGTTCCATCATTGCCCCGTTTACACCTCAGAGCAAGAGCGACCCTTTGAGGCTCTTCAGGACCTGAGGAATCGGATTGGCAAACGTCAGCCCGAGGCCGTTTCGCCCGCCGCTGTCGCTTCCGGCGAACAGGAGGCCGATCGCCAGCATGTCGGCGTTCACGATCAACGACCCGCTGTCACCCCCGTCACTGAAAGGTCCCCGCCCGGTTCCCTCGATCTCGATCTGACCGTCGAAGCGCAGGTTGCCAATGTCGTAGTTGACGATCACGTTGTCGAGATCGAACGCGGTGACACGTCCTTTGGTCGCTCCCGTGGTGCGGCCGCTCTTGTAGACCACCTCGCCTTCGTCGATGAACTCCGGGCCGACGCCCGCAAGCTGGCGGTTCTTTCCGCTCACCAACCCCGTGAGTAGATCGGCTTCATACTGAATTCCCGGCTCGATCGCCCCGAGTGCCGCGTCCACGACGTTGATCCCGTTCTTCTTGAAGCGAATCCAGTGCGTGAGCTTCGCCACATCGTCGGCGGGATGCTTGCCGCCGTCAAAGCGTCCACGCTGGATTATCCAGTCGCCTGATTTCGCGCGATCCTCGTTTGCCAGGACATGGTTATTCGACAGGAGATACACGGCGGCGCCACGTTTGACGAAGCCACCGATGGTGCCGGCCGTGACCTTGACGTGTCCCACCGACGCACCGATGAGCAGGGGACGGGTGTTTCGCTGATACCAAGGCGGACCGGCGGCCGTCTTTGTTCGTTTGTCGATGCGGCCGACGATCCGTATGTCAACTTCACCGCGGGCCCGCTTGGTGACGTGATCGACGAGCGGACTGTTGCGAAGCGATGGGCGCTGGAGGCGGACCGCGAGGCGATAGCCGTTGCCGTGCGAGGCGAGGCCAAGCGCAATGGAGCGCGCCACATGCGGGAGCGACTCGAACGGGCGCGCGCCGACACCGAACGGCGTCGCGTCACCAGGCATTCCGCGCATCCTCATGAACCGCGTCACGGCCGCCCCGCCGCGGAGTTTGCCCGCCTGCGGGGTGAAGGGCACAACGAGGTCGTGCAGCAATTGCTGCTTGAGCTGTTGCACGGATTCGAGTTGCATATCGGGCACCCTCCTCTATGGTCCGGCCGTCTCCTTCGTGGCCCGTTGTCCAGTAATTCTGCCTTGTGAAGGGTGGCCCATTCAAGGCGCCCGCGTGTCGGGCGTTTGACTCCCGCGCTCGGCGCGCCTGACAATGCTGGTTCGAAGCCTATATGCCGAGACTGATACAAGCTCCGTCCATCATCACGGCCGCCGGCAACAAACCCAAGCGCATCGAAGAGTACGCGGGGCGTGTGAACTCCGGGCATTCGTCACTGAGCGTCGCCAGGATGACGTCTCCGATGGGCTGGGAGGAGCCGGGGCAGCGGCCGGAATTCGAGGAAATCACTGTCGTCCTGCGCGGTATGCTGCGCGTCGAGAGCGACGGCGGCGTGGTCGAAGTCCGCGCGGGCCAGGCGATCGTCACTCGTCCCGGAGAGTGGGTGCGCTACAGCACACCCGAGCCGGATGGCGCGGAGTACATCGCCGTCTGCCTGCCGGCGTTCTCGCCGGACACGGTGCATCGGGACGCATGAAGAGAGGTTCTCCGCCTCCCACGCCGAACGACGATCCGAGGGTGGACGGACCGGGCTAGAATGAGCCGCATGAGCATGCCTATGTCCCGTCGAGTCTTCCTTG
>JANNHC010000671.1:0-7927 GCA_031404215.1 Acidobacteriota bacterium | reverse complement strand
GAAACCTAAGCTCCTGCACGTCCCACGGACTTGCTGACCTAGAGCTATTCGAAGTAGAGGGTGATTCGGGCGGCGGGACGGGTCTTCCTGGCGCAGCCTCCTCTCTATCGCATCGACGTCGGCAAGGAAACCTTCTGGGCGCTCGACGACGCGCATCGTGACCGGTTGCTGAAGCTGCATGCAAACGGCCGGGCGAAACCCGAGATTACGCGGTTCAAGGGACTCGGAGAGATGATGCCGAAGGTGCTGTGGGAAACCACGATGAACCCGCGCACGCGACGCCTGCTCCGCGTCGAGATCCTCGATCACATCATCACCGACCGCGTGATCAACGAGTTGATGGGAAAGGATCCGTCGGCGAGGTTCAGGTTCATCATGGATCGAGCGGAGCAAGCCGACGAGCTCGACGTCTAAGAAGGGTTCCGGGTACCCGTCGGAGCGGATCGGGTTCTCAGCGCGCCCGCCCGCATACACGAAGAGATAGCCGGCCAGGCAAAGCAGGACGGCGGCCCGCAGGACCCACGTCGAGAAATGCACCGGCCGTCCGCCGCTCAGGCTCGAATTCCCTTCCACATCGCCATCACTTGAGGCCGGACGGCAGGCGCGGAGAGGACAGCAGGCGTTCGAATTCCGCCCACCGCTTCACGGGCGCATCGGGTGTGCCTCCGCGCGACTCGATATAGCGCCGTACCATGTCCTTTCCGAGGTTGTAGTTGATCACGTAGCTTCGATACTGATCGAAGAAGCGCACGCGCTGGGCGGCGCGGTCGTGCGGCATCAATGCGTACCGCTCCAGCCATGCGGTGGCTTGTGCCGCGTCGATCTGCCTGTTGATGTAGCGGCGAGCCGCTTCGTTGCCGGCGTACGACAGTTGGTCAACCAGGGCCTCTACTTCGTAGTACTCCGCCGCGCGCCGAGGATCCAGGCCCGCAGCCGGGAAGAGCGTGGTCCGCTCGAACTCGACGCGGTCTTTGCCCGGGAAGGCGACCTCGATGCCGAAATTCGCGGTGCCCTCCGCGATCAACGATTGCGGCGAGAACAGCGGATACACCGCGAACTCAATCCACCCGCGATCCTTGACGAGGTTCTTCTCGAGCAGCACGTTGTAGACGTGATGCCCGGGGTATCCCTCGTGACAGGCCAGATCGATCGCGCGATCGATGTAAATCGGCAGGTCCGTATTCACCTGGATCAGGCTGCTGAACTCGCCTTGATACCAGTTGTAGCCGCTCCACGACTTGTTCGTGACGTACTCGACCGTGAAGCGTTCGGATCCCGGAAGGTTCACGTGCTTGGTCGTCCGCTCGCGACAGGCCTGAATCGCGCGCTGAAAGACCACGTCGAGCTTGTCGCGCGGGATGACGAAGGCGCGCCGGAACGCGTCGTATCGCTCGACAAGCGGCCCGTTTCCGGGAAAGCGTCTCGCCAGGCGATCGAGAATCTCCTGAAAGTGCGACTCGGGAAAGGTCGGCGCGACGGCGTCGTAGAGCGCCCGCGACTCGTCGTCGAACGACAAACGCTCACCCTTCAATATCCGCACCCGCGCTGAAAGCGCCGAGAGCTGCCGCTCCAGATACTGCACCCGCAGCCGCGACATCTCGTCATTCTGCGCCGCCTGTGTCGCGGAGCCCCGCTCGCGCTCGAGCTGGAAGATGAGTTCGCGCGCACGCGCCGCGATGGCATCGAGATCGACCTTTGCGGTTTCGGCGGCCTTCTTCCACTCGGGTGGGCCGTAGTAGGCATCGACGTAATCGGCATCATGCTGCCCAACGGCGAGCACCAGCTTGACGTAGTCTTGCGCGATCGTATCCATCGCACCGCTCTTTGAGGTTTGTCCGGCGGAGGCGCGTTGCGAGCCCATCGGGGTGCCGGCCGCCGCGGCGGCGCAGCAGACAACCACAAGCCATGTTTTCATTCGCGATCTCCCACGCCGAGCTTACTACCTGTCGGGGACCCCGGCGTCGTGTCACTTGCCAACTTTCGTCGGGCCGATGGTCCGCCGTTTGATACGCTTCACCTGATGCGCGGACTGTTTTATTCCTTGCTCGGGTATTTCCTGACGCCATTCGGACTGGTGCTCATGGGCGTACTCGATTCGTCATTGATCTTCTTTCTGCCGCTAGGAATCGACTTCGTCGTGATCTTGCTGGCGGCAAGACGTCCCGAGCTGTTCTGGCTGTACGCCATTCTCGCGACTGTGGGATCGCTCATTGGGGCGGCCATCACGTTCTGGATCGGCCGCAAGGTCGGCGAGCACGGCCTCGCGAAGCTGATCAAGCCGTCACGCCTGAAGCGCGTGCAGGAACGGGTCGGCCGCAGCGCCGCCGTGACCGTCGCGGCCCTGGCCATTATTCCGCCGCCGTTTCCGTTCACGGCGTTCGTGTTGACGAGCGGCGCCTGCCGGGTGAACGCCTGGACCTTCTTCGCCACCCTCGCGGGCGTTCGGGCGCTCCGTTTCACAGCCGAGAGCGCCCTTGCGGCGCACTATGGCCGCGGCATCATCAAATGGATGCAATCGTCCACGTTCACGGCGATCGTTGGCGTCATGACAGCGCTCGCCATCATCGGCACCCTCGTGTCGGCGGTCGCGGTTTACAGGGGAACCAAGCAGCCCCGGTCCCCCGCGGCGCGTACTCAACGCCTCGCAAAGCGGGAACCGCGCAAGCGAGGCGTCAAATCCTGAAGCGCAGGAGCGGTGCCGCCCCCTGCCAGGCCCCTGACTGTAGCCTCAGGGCTTTTTTGGCTTTCGGCGGCTGAGGCATTAGGCTTACAGGGCTCAGGCCCAACGCGCAGATCCGAAATCCCGGAGATCATGTCCACACGAAACGTTCCCTATTGGCTCGATCGCGTTCCCAGGACGCGCCGTCCGGCCTTTCCGCGCTTCCGCGGCACGCTCGACACCGGCGTCGTCATCGTGGGTGGCGGACTGACCGGCTGCGCGTGCGCATGGTCGTTCGCCGCCGCCGGCGTCAAGGTGATCCTCCTCGAGGCAGAGGCGATTGGCGGCGGCGCCACCGCCAGTGGTCTCGGTCTCGTCCGCGAAGATTTCGACGCGTCGTTCCAGGAAACCGCCTCGGCGCACGGCCTCGGGTCCGCGCGTCTCCTCTGGCAGACGATGCGGCGAGCGTCGCGTGATTTTCCCGCCGCGCTCAGGCGTCTCGCGGTGAAGTGCGATCTCGCCCCCGAAAACCTGTTGACGTTCGCGCGACGCGATCCTGGCCGCGCGCGTCTGTTGCAAGGCGAGTGTTCCAGCCGTCGCAAAGCGGGGTTCGATCACAGCTGGATCAAGCCCGCAGGCATCATGCGCGACACCGCGATTGACAGCGGTGGCGGCATCCTGACGCGTGGGTTTTCGCTCGATCCCTATCGGGCGTGCCTGGGACTTGCGTCCGCGGCGGGGGACCGTGGCGCCGCGCTCTACGAGCATTCGCAGGTCCAGCGGATCCGTGCGGGCCGTAAGCAGGTGGAGATCAGCACCTCCGCGGGGACGGTGCGCGCTGACGCGGTCCTGGTCGCGACCGATGCGCCGCTGCCAGATCTGCGTGCCTTGCGGCGGCATCTCAAGGCCTTCGACGGCTATGCGCTCGTCACGGAGTCGCTGCCCGCGGCCGTTCGCCGCGAGGTCGGGCGCCGTACGGGCGCGCTGCGCGACGCCGACAGTCCTCCGCACCTCCTCCGGTGGATCAGGGACGATCGCGTTCTCTTTTCCGGGGCGGATCAGCCCGCGCTTCCGGATCGGGCCCGCGCCAAAATCCTGACACAGCGCACCGGTCAACTCATGTATGAGCTGTCGGTCCTCTACCCCGCGATCTCGGGCCTCCAACCGGATTGGGCCTGGGATGTCACGCATTACGAAACCGTTGATCGCCTGCCGTTTGTGGGCCTGCATCGCAACTTTCCGCGGCATTTGTTCGCCATGGGCGCGTCCAGGCATGGCGCAGGCTTTGCGTGGCTCGCTGCCAGGATCCTGCTCAGGCAACACCAGGGAGAACCGGCCAAAGGGGACGATCTGTTCGGGTTTTCCCGCGTTCTTTGAGGGCAAAGTAACGCGCCGCGCGCGGCGGATGTCTAACGAAGGTATCTGCGGACGCGTGTCCGTCAGAGTATGATCCGCGTCCGGGGGCCAGCATTTTATGCAGCAAAGGCGTCGCGATCCAGAGCGTGACCGCGCCCGGCATGGCGAGCATGTCATCGAGCACCTGTTACGCCGCGCGGGCTTCGGCGCCGGCGAAGAGGAAATTGAAGACTACATGGAGCTCGGGTTGCGCGGGTCGGTTCGCCGTCTCCTCGACTACGAGACGGTGCCAGACGACGTCGATGGGTTGATTGGGAAGCCCGGATACGTGGCGGTCACCGCCAGCGGCCGGGGAGAGTTCCTGCCGCGGACGGTCATCAACGATGCGCGGCAGCGTTGGCTCTTCCGCATGATTCACTCGCGCCGCCCTCTCCAGGAGAAGATGACGCTCTTCTGGCACAACCACTTCGCCACCGCGTACACCAAGGTCGCCGGCGCCTTCGGCGGTGAGGAAGGCACCCGGTACATGGCGTCCAAGCCAGCCGAGGATCCGAACCAGATCAAGGGCCAGATAGAGCTCCTCCGGCAGTTTGCGCTCGGCAACTTCCGGGATCTGCTCGTCGCGATCGCGAAGGACACCGCCATGCTCGTGTGGCTCGACGGCCGCACGAACACCAAGGGCAGACCCCAGGAGAACTTCGCGCGCGAGCTGATGGAGCTCTTCACGATGGGTGTGGACACGTTCGCCGAAGCGGACGTGTACGCCGGCGCGCGCGTGTTCACCGGGTGGAACCTCACTCGTCCATCGAACGCGTACTACACGTTCAGCTACGCCGCCGCCCAGCACGACACGGCCGCGAAGGAGTTCACCTTCCCGATCTATTCGAACGGAAGCAAGGTGATTCCGGCGCGCACCGCGGACGCGGGCATGCAGGACGGGACGGACTTGATCAACGCGGTGGCGGCGCACCCGCTGACCGGGCCGCGCCTCGCGCGCAAGCTCTATCAGTTCTTCATCAACGAGGTGTCGCAGCCCGACGGGGCGCTTATCGCTGATCTGGCGAACATCTACTACCGGAACAACTTCGAAATGAAGCCGGTTGTCGAGCACTTGCTGCTCTCGCCGCAGTTCGCCGACTCGTCGAACCGATACGCGCGGTATTCCTGGCCGGCGGAGTTTGTCGCGCGTTCGATCAAGGAGATCGGCTGGAGGGGCTTCTCGGTGAACGATGCGCTGGGGCCGATGTCGAACATGGGCCAGCAGCTCTTCGAGCCGCCCGATGTGGCGGGCTGGGATCTCGGGCCCAGCTGGTTCTCGAGCGGCGCGATGCTCACGCGCATGAATTTCGCATCGCTGCTGGCCACGAACCAGAAGTTCAACCTGCGGGACATTGCGCGCGGGGCGCGGCAATCGCCTGACGCGCTGGTTTCGCTGATGCTCGACCGCCTGACGGCCGCGCCGTTTGCCCGGGATCCATACCAGGCACTCCTCGACTACGCGCGCTCGGGCGGAGGATGGACCGGATCCGACGCGCAGCTACTCCTCAAAGCGGCCGGCCTCGCGCACCTCATCGTGGGATCCGGTGACTACCAGCTCGTGTAGGACACATCCATCATGGCCATCACCAGACGCGAGTTCGTCCGAGGCGGCGTCGCCGCCTTCACCGTCAGCTTCGCGGCGCCGGCGTTCCTGTCGGACCTGGCGCGCGCGCAGGGGCGGTCACGCCGCAATCTCGTCGTCCTCTACCTCAGCGGCGGCAACGATGCGCTCAGCACCGTGATTCCGTACAACGACCCGCAGTATTACGCGCGGCGCCCGACGATCGCGATCCCGGCCTCGTCGGTGCTGCAGATCGGCAGCGACAAGGCAGGCCACGCGCTCGGGCTGCATCCGCGGCTGACGGGGCTGCGCACGATCTACAACGCCGGCCGGCTCGCGCTGATTCAGCGCACCGGCTACCAGAACTCGAGCCGTTCGCACTTCGAAGGCACCGACATCTGGGCGACGGGCGACCCGCGGTCGCCGCAGGGGAACGGCTGGCTGGGACGGTACCTCGACACGCTGCCCTCGCCGGTTGATCCGCTCACCGCGTGGTCCACCGCCGGCACCATCCCGCGGACGCTGCAGGCGAACAGGGTCGGCGTGCCGTCGATTCCCTCGGTCCAGGGTTATGCCTTTGCGAGCCCCAACACCGGCACGGAGGCGCAGTTTGCGCGCCAGAGCGCCACCCGCATTTCGTCGCACCTGCCGGTGGATCAGCCGCATCTCGCGTTCGTGAATGCCAGCTCGCAGGCGGCGTTTGCCACGCTCGACCGCGTCGCGCAGGTCGGCACCTACACGGCGAGCGTGACGTACCCCAACAATGGATTCTCGCTCGCGCTGCGGACCATCGCCGGCGCCATGGTGAAGGGCGTCGGCACGAAGGTGTTCTGGGTACAGACCGGCGGATACGACACGCACGCCGCTCAGAATCCGAACCAGGCCAACGGCTCATACACGAACCTGATGGCGACGCTCAACGACGGGCTGTTTGCCTTCTACAACGATCTCCTGAACCAGGGGCTTCTCGGCGATACGCTCGTGCTGCAGTTTTCAGAGTTCGGCCGGCGAATCACCGAGAACGGCAGCCAGGGAACCGACCACGGCGCGGCCAGCGTGATGATGGCCATGGGGGGCAGCGTGCGCGGCGGCATTTTCGGCACCGCGCCCAACCTTCGCGTCTCATCAGACAACCCGACGCTCGAGAACAACGGCAGCGATGTGCGCTACGAGACCGACTTCCGATCGGTCTATTCCATGGTGATCGACTCCTGGCTGGGTGGAGATTCCGCGTCGGTCCTTGGCGGGAATTTCAGAACCGGCGCGCCTGCGATCCTCTAAAAGGGCTCAGGGCTGAGCCTCATTCCCCGAATATCCCCCGAAAAGCCTGATCGATTTCCGGGTACCGGAAATGAAAGCCGTGCGACAGCGCGCAGTGGGGGATGACGCGCTGGCCGGTGAGCACGAGCGGGCCGGCCATTTCTCCGAGGATCAGCTTCAACGCGAACGAGGGAGCGGGAATCAACGCTGGGCGGCCCAGCGCGCGGCCCAGCGCGCGCGCGAACTCGCGGTTGGAGACGGGCACCGGTGCAGTCGCGTTGACCGGCCCGGCGATCGCGGCGGTCTCGATGATCCACCGGATCATCTCGATCCAGTCGATGCGATGAATCCATGACAGGTACTGCCGTCCGGATCCCATCGGGCCGCCGGCAAAAAATCGGAACGGCGTCACCATCTTTGCCAGGGCGCCTCCGGTCCGTTCGAGGACGACGCCGGAGCGGATCGTGACGACGCGGGTGGCGGAACTCGTGATCCGTCTCGCCTCTGCTTCCCAGTCTTCGCAGACGTGCGCAAGAAAATCGTCGCCGGCCGGTGAGCTCTCGGTCTTCGTATCGCTGCCGGCCGTGCCGTAGTATCCGACGCCGCTGCCGCTGATGAAGACCGGCGGGCGGGCCGCCACGCTGGCGATCGCCGCTGCCAGGCTGCGGGTGGGAATGATCCGGCTGTCTCGAAGCATCGCCTTGCGCTGAGGCGTCCACCGCGCGTCTCCTATCCCTTCACCCGAGAGGTTGACGACCGCGTCGGCGCCGTCGAGCGCGGCTGACCAGCGGCCGCTGTGCCCGTCCGGGCGCCACCCGACCCGGGTGACACCCGGCATGCCGGTGCCGGGGTCGTGCCGCGATTCGCCGGCCGGAAGCCCACGGGTGAGGACACGGACGTCGTGTCCCTCTTCGGCATAGACCTCCGCGAGAGGGCTGCCGAGAAACCCCGTGCCGCCGGCGATGACGATTCTCATATGCTAGTGTCCCATCCACGGGGACGGGACACTAGGGTTGGACGAGCGGCGCTGAACCGGGGTTTGCACTATAATG
>JANNHC010000670.1:0-2956 GCA_031404215.1 Acidobacteriota bacterium | reverse complement strand
GAAAATTCCAACTCCTGTTCTTGTGGCGCGGCCGTCCCTTCACTTAATTTTTTCTTGATGGGGGCATAGAGCAGCTCAAGCGCTACTTGCTCTTTTTTGAGATTTTCCTCACGACGCAGAACCCGTGCGCATATCCGGCCGGGATGAAGACGGATCGCCGATTCTCAGCGGACAGATACACGCTGACCCATCGCCCCGAACGTCGGCGACTCTCGACGGATGTCGGCGGCGACATCGAACACTTCCCCGCTGAGCGCACGGACGAGCTTCGCCTGCGCTTTCGGCGCGCGCTGCAGATGGAGGCCTCTCAGCGTGCCCTGAACGGATTTCGAGTGATTCTCCTGGACGAAGTCATCGGCAAGGCCGGCGGCCGCGAACTCGGACCGCTTGTAGGTTTCCAGGGAGAAACCGCGTGCATCGACGATGACACTCGGCTCAATCACAACGACGCCAGGTAATTCCGTGGGCCTGAATGTGAACGGCATGACGGGTCAGATATCGTCCTCGAGCAGCCCCTGGAGATAGTGCCCGTACGGGCTGCCCTTCATCGAAATGGCCAGACGCTGGATATCCGAACTGGTGATGTAGTGAAGACGGTAGGCAATCTCTTCCGGGCATCCGATCATCAGGCCTTGTCTTTCCTCAACGGCCTGCACGAAGTTGGCCGCCTGCACGAGGGAGTCGTGCGTACCGGTATCCAGCCACGCGATGCCCCGCGGCAACCGTTCAACGCAGAGCTGCCGGCGCTCGAGGTACGCGCGGTTCACGTCCGTGATCTCCAACTCGCCACGAGGCGACGGGCGAAGCCCGGCGGCAATGTCAACCACCTGGTTGTCATAAAAATAAAGTCCGGTGACGGCGAACGACGACTTGGGATGGGCCGGCTTCTCTTCCAATCCCACGGCTCGCCCCTCTTTGTCGAACTCCACGACCCCGTAGCGTTCCGGATCGCGCACTCGATAGCCGAACACCGTGGCGCCCTGTTCGCGTGCCGACGCGTTGCGCAGATAGTCGGACAGGTGGGCGCCGTAGAAAATATTGTCGCCAAGGGCGAGCGCGACGCGATCCGGACCGATGAAGTCGCGGCCGATCAGAAACGCCTGGGCCAGGCCTTCCGGCGCTGGCTGCACGGCGTAGTGAATACCCAGACCCAAATCATGGCCATCGCCAAGCAGACGCCTGAATCCGTCCTGTTCATGGGGGGTGGTAATGACCAGGATGTCGCGAATGCCCGCGAGCATCAGCGTCGAGAGCGGATAGTAGATCAGGGGCTTGTTGTAGATCGGGATGAGCTGCTTGCTCACCGCACGTGTCAGCGGGTGCAGCCGCGAGCCGGATCCTCCGGCCAGGATGATGCCTTTTATCGTCACGTTAGACTCGTTCGCGAAACCCAGGCTGAGTATCGGCGATGGCCTTGGCCACCCGGTCCACCGAACGCGCGCGATGGAACGCGGCGAGCGCGACGACGTAACAGACCCATCCAGTCCAGAACGCGGCGGAGATCGACCACGTCAGCGAGATACACACGCTCAACACCGACGCCAGCACGGACGCGGCGCCGTTCAGCCCCCACATCCACGGCGTCAGGCCCGTGTCGCGCCGCGACGCGAGCTTCATGCCGAGAGGGAACGCCATGCCCATCACGAGACCGGCGGGAAAGAGCACCGCGAGCGCGGCGAGGATCCGCACGGGCGTCGTCGCGCCCCCGCTCCACCGTACGATGGATGGTGTCACGACACCAAAGAGCGTCAGCACCGCCACGAGCGCGAGGAGCCGCCGGGTGCCGTACGCGCCGGCACCCTCAGGCGCCACAGCCGACGTGAGATAGCTTCCGGCGCCGCTCGAGATCAGCAGCCCGAAGAGGACCACGGACAACCCGTACGTGGGATGACCGAGCGCGATGATCAGCCGCTGCATCTGCGAGGTCTCGATCAGCATGAAGCCCAGGCCGATTGCGACGAAGTAGGTCAGCAACGGCGCCGACCCCGTGAGGCTGGTCCGCCGGGCCGCGACCGTCAGCGGCACGATGATGCAGAGCAGCGTCAGCACCGATACCGTGGCCAGCAGCACCGCAAGCGTGGCCACCGCCTTCATGTTGTTGCTCTGCTTGCCGACGTCCAGCAGTTCCCACCGGAACACGTCGCGCAGCCGCAGCATGTTGAAGAAGAACGGACTGTTGTCGGTCGGCGCTTCGATATTGACGGGGAACCGCGCGAGGTAGTCGCTGCCGGATCGGGCAGTCATCAGCGCGACGAACGTTTCGTCGGCGCTCGTCCGCGGGGTGAAGACCACCTCGAAGCCGAGCGTCGCGGCGACCTCGGCCAGCCGATCGAGGTCGGCCGGCGTGAACGGCTGCCGGCTGACGAGCAGCGTGCCCACGCCGTCGGGTCCCTCCCCCTTGTTGGCGAACTGCATGTTCCGCACGATCACCATGTGCGCGCGCGGGTTGGCGACGCCGATGCGCCGCAGCGCCTCGGTGGCCAGCGTGGTCGTCCGGTACATCTCGGCGGGACTCGCGCGGAAGTACCAGCGCGACACGCTGAGCATGCCGCGGTCGGTCAGGTGATTCAGAAACGTCGTCCAGGCTTCGACGGTGTAGATGGAGTTCTCGCTGAGCACGAAGGCCCCGGCGGCGGTGGCGGCCCATGTATCGATGAGCGAGATCTGAATCACGTCGAAGCGCTCGGCCGCGCGCGTGATGTAGCTCCGCGCCTCGTCGTTGACAAAACGCACGCGGGGGTTGCGATCGAGGTGGCCGGTGAAGTCGCCGAACTTCCCGTTGACCGTTTTGATGATGTCGCGGTTGATTTCCACCGCCACCACCGAGCGCGCGCCGAACGCGAGCGCGGAGAGCACATCGCGTCCGCCGCCGGCCCCGACCACGAGGACGTCGGCGTCCGGCTTGACGTAATAGCCGATGTTCGTCACGTCGTACTTCAGGTGCGGGACGCTGTTC
>JANNHC010000669.1:0-4524 GCA_031404215.1 Acidobacteriota bacterium | reverse complement strand
CCGTTGCTTGGTACCTGCCTCGGCGTCCTTCCGACGCAGGCGTTCCATTACGATGTCGATTGCGCTCTTCGGATCGTCGGTCATAAAAGCTCCCTATCCAGTATGTACTCGAGAACAGCGGTACTGGTTGGGCTTTATCGTGAGACATTTCATCCTGTCCAGTCACGCCCCTCTACTTCACCTCGCGCGGAAACGGTCCATCCATCATCGCCGCGTTATAGGCGAACCAGGCGAGCGACACCGCGTTCTGCTCGAGGTCCTGCTCGCGCACGCGTTCGTAGGTGTCCATGTTCGTGTGGTGCGTCCGGACGTCGTACGAGACGTAGTCCTGGATGGGCGTAAAGCCCGGGATGCCCACGGCCTTGAAGCTGAGGTGATCGGTATTCGTAATTCCGGCGATGACATTTCGGCGGCCGTCGAGATCCCTGAGCGGCGCGAGCCACGCATCGAAGAGCGACTTGGCGGCGGCGCTGCCTTCCGAGTACCACCCGTAGATCGGTCCCATCCCCGGATCGATGTTCAGGTAAATCGACACGCGTTCTCGTGCGTCCCTGCCGGCGTCGCCGGCCAGGTGCGCGGCGACGTACGCCTTCGAGCCGAGCAGCCCTTCTTCCTCGCCACCCCAGAGCGCCACGCGGATCGTCCGCCGCGGCCGCGCGCCGATCGCCTTGAGGATCCGCAAGGCCTCCATGACGGCGGCGGCCCCGTCCGCGTTGTCGGTCGCGCCGGTGCCGGTATGCCACGAGTCGAGATGGCCGCCGAGCAGCACGACCTCGTCCTTCAACACGGGGTCGCTTCCAGGCAGTTCTGCGATCACGTTGTAGCTGTTCGTGTCCGTCGTCAGATAGCGCGACCGGATGGCCACCCGCAGTTTCACAGGCACGCCTTTCTCGATCATGCGCGCGACCATGTTGTAGTGCTCGGCTGCGAGGACCATGGCGGGCATCGCATTGGCTCCGCGATCGTTCCCCAGAACGAAGACGGTTCCGTGCTCGCCGGCGCTCGCGCGCAAGACGACTCCCGCGCCTGCCTCCCTCAGCGCCTGCAGCAGGTTGGCGGCGCCGGTGCGTGGCATGGGCGGCGCCCCGATGCGGACCGGCGTGTCGCTCATTGAGGGTTGTAGCCGATCGTCGCGTACGAAGACGGTCTGGACGGGCTGCGTCAGCACGATCGCGCCAGACAGCGTGGCGCGCATCGCCGCGACGTCGGCGGCCGTCCGGCCCGCGACCGACACAGGCGCGCCGACGACCTCTCCTTCCGTGGATGCAGACCAGGCTTCCGCGTGGCCGATGAGCGGCATGTAGCGTGGCTCGACCATCTCGACGACCTGATGATCGAGCACCCAGCCGCGCCCGAACTCCCAGGGCTCGAGGCGCGCGTCGCTCAATCCCCACGCCGTCAGCGTGGTCTTTGCCCACTCGGCGGCGGCTTTGTGCGCCGGAGAGCCGGTCAGGCGCGGACCGATGATGGTGACGAAGTGGTCGAACGCCGTCATCACTTGCGATCGTTCGAGTCCTTCGCGTCGAATGTCCGCGAGGACTCGCGCCGAGTCCGTGTGAGCAGGCGCCTGAGCGAGAACCGCGCCGCCCGCTCCGATCAATACCGTCGCCCACAGGGCGGCCAGCAGTCGATGTGTCATGGGCGGATTATAGGCGCCTTTGCGCGTGCCCTTTCGAACCGCTTTGGCGAGCTGCCGTATACTTTCTCGACGTGATGCGCCGGTTTTTCCGCCCTGTCATCCTCTCCGCCGCCGCTTACGTTCTTCTGACCGCTGCGCTGACGTGGCCCCTGGTCATGCACCCGGGCAGCCTCGTGCCGAACGATCTCGGCGACCCGCTCCTGAACACCTGGATTCTCGCGTGGGATGCACGCGTGCTCCCGTTGACTACCCGCTGGTGGAACGGGCCGCAGTTCTACCCGGCGGACGGGACGATGGCGTTCTCGGAACACCTGCTCGGGCTGACGATTTTCACGACGCCGGTGATCCTGGTGAGCGGCAACCCGCTGCTCGCGTATAACGTCGCCTTCTTCCTGTCGTTTGTGTTGTCGGGACTGTCGGCGTACTTTCTCGCCCATACGATTACGCGCCGCCACGATTGCGCGTTTCTTG
The DNA here is from genome assembly GCA_031404215.1 of Acidobacteriota bacterium. Lineage (GTDB taxonomy): Bacteria > Acidobacteriota > Vicinamibacteria > Vicinamibacterales > 2-12-FULL-66-21 > JALZOC01. Next base: position 2,414 of record JANNHC010000669.1, on the reverse strand, counting down.
CGGGGCTCGCGTTTGCGTTTGCTCCGTATCGCATGGCCCAGCTGGCGCATGTCCAGGTACTGTCGGCGTACTGGATGCCGCTCGCGCTGGCAGCCCTGCATCGTTACTTCGACGATCGGCGGACCCGCTGGCTCGTGCTCTTTGCCGCTGCCTGGGTCATGCAGGCATTGTGCTGTGGCTACTACCTTTTTTACCTATCGGTCCTCATCGCGCTATGGCTGCCGTGGTTCGTCTCCGGGCCGGGGTCGTGGCGGTCGCTCGCGCGCCTGGCGATCGCCTGGGGGATCGCCGGCCTGCTGCTCGGGCCGGTCCTGTACGGCTATTGGCACTATCAGCACGCGTACGGCCTGCGTCGCAGCATCGACGAAATCGTCAGCTTCAGCGCTGACGTCGCCAGCGTGCTCAAGGCGCCGGACAACCTGCTCCTGTGGGGATGGCTCGACGTCGTCCGGCATCCCGAAGCGCAGATATTTCCCGGGCTGACGGTGACCGTTCTGATTCTCTCGAGCATGGTGGTCGGATGGCGGACGGCGGCGAGGGAAAAAATCGGTCGGCTGAAGATGGCCCGCGTCTTCGTGGCAATCGCCGGTGTGTTTTTCGCCATTGCCGCGTCCCCGTCGTATTTCGGCGCGTGGAAGATTGACATCGACGGCTTTCGTCTCTTGTCGGTAGGGACTCCCCACAAGCCGCTGTCGATCGGGCTGCTGGCGCTTGCGATCGCCGGCGCGATGCACCCGTCCGTGCGGACGGCCTGGCGACGGCGCTCCGCGCTGACGTTCTACGTGCTTGCGGCGTTTGCCATGTGGCTGTTCAGCCTCGGACCCGAGCCGACCCTGCTCGACAGACCGGTGATCTACAAAGCGCCGTACGCCTGGCTCATGCTGCTGCCAGGCGTCGAGGGTATTCGCGTGCCGGCGCGGTTCTGGATGCTCGCCGCGATGTGCCTCGCAATCGCCGCCGCGCTGGCCATCCGGCACCTCACCGCGCGCTGGCCGCGATTTGCGCGCGCACTGCCGGTTGTGGCATGCGTGGGTGTTCTGGCGGACGCGTGGCCCGCGCCGATCCGCATGGAGAAGCGGCCCGCCTCGCGCCCGGCTCACACGCAGGCCGTCGCGCGGCTCGAGCTGCCGGCCAATCCGTCTCACGACGCCGTTGCGCTATATCGCGCGACGGAGCACGAGCGTCCGCTCTTCAACGGCTACAGCGGCTACTTCGCTCCGCATTACTGGTCGCTGCAATATCTGCTCAATCAGCACGACCCCGCGGTGCTCACACGCCTGTCGGCTTTCGGCGCGGTCGAAGTCGTCATCGATCACGATCTCGACGAGGGCGCAGGGTGGCGTCGGTTCCTGCGGAGCCATCCGCAGGCATCGCTTGTGTTCGGCGACGATCGGTATTCGACATTCCGTGTCGAGCGCGGGCCCTACGTGCGCCCGATAACGAAAATGGCGGGCGAGCTGTTGCCGATTGCGTCGATCACCGCGGAGTTCAATGCCGCGCTCGTCGGCGCCATGATCGACAAAGATATCGAGACCCGCTGGCACTGCGGCCGTGAGCAGCGTCCGGGGGACGCGTTCACCGTCGATCTCGGGACGATGCGCACGGTCCACGGCGCGGAGCTCCTCACGGCCGGGTTCGTCGGTGATTTTCCTCGGGCGCTTTCGATCGAGACATCCGCGGATGGACTCGGGTGGTCGCAGGCGTGGACCGGCCCCTCCGCAATCGTCGCGCTCTCGGCCGCGCTCGACGATCCGCTGAACGTGGCGATGCCGTTTGAGTTCGAATCGCGCCAGGCTCGGTACGTGCGTTTCACGCAGCTTGGCACGGAAGAAACCTATTACTGGTCGGTCGCTGAGTTGCGGCTCATGGGCAGGTAAGCTCAAGCGCCAGGGAGTGAGACATGAAGCACGCGGTTGCCCTGCTGGTTTGCACCGTCGGACTCTCGGGATGCCTGACATCCAATGTGCTCGTGACCGTCCGGCCGGATGGCTCCGGCACGGTCGAGCAGACCACGATCATCCGGCCATCCGGTGTGGCGGCATTCGGACGTCTGGTTTCTCCGGATCTTGCTCCGAAACCACAGGATTCTGCCGCGCTGTCGAAGGCCCTGAGGGGCCTCGGGGCCGAGAGCATCCTCGGTAGAAACCTGCAGGTGCGCACGGCCAGACCGGTGAGCGGGGCGGACTCGACGGGCTGGATCATCACCTACGATTTCGCCGACGTCGGGGAGACGGATCTGGATGTGATGCCGCGCGTGCCAGGCATGCGTGGGTTTTATGGCTTCGCGGCACAGGGGCCGGCCTCGACGAGACTAAAGGCGACGCTCGAACCAATAGAGGATGGGCTGCAGCGTCTGTCGATGCGCTTTCCGCAGTTTGCCCTGGACGCGTCTGGGGAACCACCGGCCGAGTGGG
>JANNHC010000668.1:0-7077 GCA_031404215.1 Acidobacteriota bacterium | reverse complement strand
CCCTCATCCCTCATCCACAATCCACAATCCACAATCCCTGACCTTGGGAGCAGAGGGCGTCGATTCTGGGTTGTGGAGGAGTGATTAGGGATGAAGGATGAGGGATGAGGGATTTGAGGATGAGGGATGAGGGATTTGAGGATGAGGAATTAGGGATTAGGGATTGAGGATTCCAACATTGTCACAAGCCGACCGACTCAGTCACGCACGTGTATTTGACGGCAAGGTCTTCGGCGTCGATCGCGACAGGGTGCGGATGCCGAACGGCCGCGAAGTCACGGTTGACGTCGTCCGGCATCCGAAGTCTGTCGTGCTGATCCCGGTTCCAGAGCCGGGCCATGTCGTGCTCGTCAGGCAATACCGCTACGCGGTGAACGCGTCCCTGTGGGAGTTGCCGGCCGGCAGCGCGGACGAAGGAGAATCACCCGAACAGGCGGCCAGGCGCGAATGCCACGAGGAGATCGGGCAGGTACCGGGCACGGTCGTGCGGCTCGCGTCCTTGTTTCCAACTCCAGGATATTGCGACGAGGAAATGGTGTTCTTCCGCCTGTCGAGCCTCGAGGAGCCGGCCGAAGCCGCCGCGGTCGACGAGGATGAAGATATCGAAACCCGAACGTTCGAGCTCCGCGAGGCACGCGACATGATCCGGCGCGGCGAGATCACCGACATGAAGACCGTGGCAGGACTGGCGATGATCTAGGGCTCAGGGCTCAAGGCCTCCCGAATCTCCTCGTCAACCGGCAGTCCGGTGTGCGACTGCTTGGCGGACGGCAGGAGCGCGATGGCGGTCACTTCTTCGATGTGGCGGACGTAGTGAATCGTGAGCTCGCGGCGCAGCTCCTCCGTCAGGTCCTCGTTGATGTTCTTCTCGTTCTGGCGCGGCAGGATCACCTCGGTGATCCCGTGACGGCGCGCCGCGAGGACCTTCTCCTTGATGCCTCCCACCGGCAGTACGAGGCCCGAGAGCGTGATCTCTCCCGTCATCGCCACGTCGCCGCGGACAGGCCGCCCCGTCAATTCGGAGGCGAGCGCCGTCACCATCGTGACGCCTGCCGAGGGGCCATCCTTCGGAATCGCTCCAGACGGCACGTGAAGGTGCACTTCCGCATCCTTGTAAAACTGCGGATCGACCCCGTAGTGCGTGGCATGCGCGCGGAACCACGACAATGCGGTGCGAGCCGATTCCTTCATCACGTCGCCGAGGTGCCCGGTGAGGGTCAGGCTTCCGGCCCCCTGCATGCGGGACGCCTCGACGAACAGCACTTCGCCGCCTGCTGGCGTCCACGCGAGCCCGACCGCAACGCCCGGATCCTTCGTGCGGTTCTCAATCTCTTCGTCGAGAAACGTCGGCGCGCCGAGCATTTCGACGACCGTCGCCTGGCTGATGACGACGGGCGTGTCGTCTCCCTCCGCGCGGCGTCGCGCGACCTTGCGGCACAGCGCCCCGATCTCGCGCTCGAGATTTCGCACGCCGGCTTCGCGCGTATAGCCGCGAATGACGGCGCGAATCGCCCCCTCGCTGAACTCCATCGTCTCGGCCGACAGCCCGTGGTTCGTCACCTGCTTCGCGATGAGGTGCTCGAACGCGATCTTGAGCTTTTCCTCCTCGGTGTACCCTGCCAGCTCCAGCACTTCCATGCGGTCGCGCAGTGCGGGCGGAACCGGATCGAGCACGTTGGCGGTCGTGAGGAACAAGACCTCCGAGAGGTCGAACGGCACGTCGAGATAATGATCCCGGAAGGTGTTGTTCTGTTCCGGATCGAGCACCTCGAGGAGCGCGGACGCGGGGTCGCCGCGGAAGTCCGAACCCAGCTTGTCGATCTCGTCGAGAATGAACACGGGGTTCTTGGATTCCGCTCGGCGAAGGCCCTGGATGACCTGGCCCGGAAGCGCACCGATGTAGGTGCGCCGGTGTCCGCGGATCTCCGCCTCGTCGCGCATGCCACCGAGTGAGACGCGCACGAACTTGCGGCCGAGCGAGTTCGCGATCGACTTCGCCAGCGAGGTCTTGCCGACGCCTGGCGGCCCGAGGAAGCACAGACTCGGGCCCTTGACGTCGGGGTTCAGCTTGCGCACCGCGAGGTATTCGATCACGCGGTCCTTCACCTTTTCCAGACCGGAGTGATCCGCGTCGAGGACGTCCTTGGTCCGGCGGAGATCGATGGAATCCTCGGTGCGCTTCGCCCACGGCAGGCTGACGATCCAGTCCATGTAGGTCCGCGAGACCGTGTACTCGGCGGCCGCGACCGGCATCTTCGAAAGGCGATCGAGCTCGCGCAGCGCTTCTTTCTTGACCGCGTCCGGCATGCCGGCGCCGTCCACTTTCGCGCGAAGCTCGTCGATCTCGCGGGCCTGCTCGTCCCCTTCGCCCAGCTCTTTCTGGATGGCCTTGAGCTGCTCGCGCAGGAAGTATTCGCGCTGGTTCTTTCCGACCTCGGACTGCACCTGCGACTGGATCTTCGAGCCGAGCTCGAGAACCTCCAGCTCCTTGATGAGGATCCGGTTGAGCGAGTCCATTCGCGCGCGGATGTCGAGCGTGTCGAGGACTTCCTGTTTGACTGGCGTGCCGATGGTCGTCAGGCTCGACGCGATGAAGTCGGCCAATTTGCCCGGGTCGGTGATGTTCGCCGCCAGCGCCTGCAGATCGTCGGAGAGCACCGGCGACAGCGACACGACCTGCTGGAAATTGCTTTTGATGTTGCGCTGCAGCGCGTCGATCTCGAGGTGGTCCTCCTCGCGCAGGCTTTCGTCGGCCGCCATGACGGCGCCGCGCAGGTACGGACTGGTCTGCAGGATGCGCTCGAGGCGCACGCGGGCAAGCCCCTGCACGATCAGCCGCAGGCTGCCGTCGGGCAGCTTGAACATCTTGTGGATGTGGGTCGCGGTGCCGATCGCATAGAGCTCGTCGAGCAGCGGCTCTTCGACCGAGGCCTCGCGCTGCGTGAAAACCGCGATCATGCGGCCGGAGGTCGTCGCCTCCTCGATCAGGCGGACGGACGCCTCGCGCGCCACGGCGAGCGGCATGAAGGAATTGGGGAACAACACCGTGTCCCGAAGCGGGAGCACCGGAAGCTCACCGGGAATCGACAACGGGCGTTCCCCGGAGACGACGACGTCCTCATCGACGCGGTCGGGCTGATCGGGCTTGGCGGACTGATCGGACTGATCGGACTGATCGCTCATTGGGCGATCCTCCTGCTGCAACGATTACGTTTGGGTGATGATACGCGGAAACCGGGAGGGCGGGGGCGGCCGCTCGCGCGGGGTCTGGAGCGCCCGGCCCCAATGCGGAGGAGGGCCGGGCGCTCGTCGAACTCTTATCCCTGCATGTCGATGAAGAGCGAGGCGTTGCCCCGGCGCTGCGTAATCAGGCGCTCGCGCTGCTGAGCCGTCTCCCGCGCTTCCTCGCAATCCTTGCAGCGCACCGCGAACGGCAGTGCGCGCAGGCGGCGCTCGGAGATCTCTTCGCCGCACTCGAAGCAGTACCCGAACGTGCCTTCCTCGAGGCGGCGGAGGGCCTCCCCGATTTTGTGCAGCGTTTCCGCCTTCATCTGGATGAGCGCGAACTCGATTTCATCCTGAATATCCGCTTCGGAGCTTTCGGCCGCGTCGAGGACCCCCTGCGTCGGGCTGTTGGGGCTCTCGGTACGCACGTCCCGAATCTTCTCCTGCACCTGGTCCATGATTTCGCGCCGGCGCTCCTCGAGAATCCGAGTGAGCTCCGTATGTCGAACCGCCGTCATCTCTCCGCCTGGGCTTTTATGAACAGCCATATAAGTCCGCTCCTTTCCGTCTCGCTCTTACAAGTCGCAGGCCATGCTGCAATTATTTTGCCAGTGTTAACCCGGCAGTTTATCTCAAAACAGGCCGTTTCGGGATAGGGGGTGCTGACGCAGGCTCGGAGGCCGTGAGTAAAAAGTGACACACTCGACGATTGCCCCATGGCAATCACCGCACACGGTCAGGCCCCAATCGCCCCACATCTGCTTCGTGTCGAAAGAGTCCTACAATCCCCCTGCTCCGTTCGGGCCTGTCTCGGCGCCGTTGCCCGTTTAGACGCCAGACCCCATGCCCCCGGTTCGGCCTGCCGTTGAAATGTCATGAAAACAGCTTCCAGCCTCCCAGTTTCCCGCTCCCGAACCTCGGCGCCCCCTGCTGGAACCTATTGAATGAACTTCTTGCCAATGGAGGCGTTCGGGACAATTCCCCGGTCTACCAGCTTCCGGCCATCCCGCGAACTGCCCGTTCGGAGCCATTTTTCATACAGCCGCAGGAGGTCCGCGCTGGAGGTCACGGCCGTGCGATCGCTGATGTCGGCGAGGACGTCCACGTATACGACAAATTTGTTCGCCAGCTCGCCGAACACCTCCGCAAATGTACCCTCGTCGCGGCGGCTGAGCGATCCATACGCGTACTCACCCATCGACACGTAGTAGTCCACGTCGACCGTCCGGCGCCGGAGGCTGTCGGAGAAGAACCCGGACATGAACAACGAGAAATCCCCGAGATTGCGGAGGCGGGCCCGCTGCTCGGAACCTCCGGTCTGGAGCGCGCGCGTCAGCCGGATTGCCAGCGGCTCGGAGTCGAGGGCATTCGTGCTTCGGGCTTCCGGGCGCACAAACTGACAGAGCAGGTTGACCAGGTAATATGTCGTCAGATCGCCGGCCTGCACATGCTGACGCGCGAGCGAGGAGTCCACGAGCTCCTTGAAGTACTCGGCTGGGGCCTGCTCGCCTAGAAGCTGACGATCCATCGGGTCCTCCTCCGTTCAGCGTGGACGCGCCACGCGGAGACAGTCTGGCGCCGCTCGGCGGCCTGCACGGACCGCTGGCGCCTGGCTCAACAGAATTGCAACTCGTATTCCGTACGCGAGCGCTGGGAAACGCTCGCCAATCAAGGCGGGTTGCCGCCGATTATATGTCGCCCGTTACATTTTTCAACTGCCGAGTGTCCTCGAAAAGGGGCGTCTGTTCGTGGCCAAGGGACCCGCGGCGGGCCTGGAGGGCGATGCCAGGGATGGGCCGCCAACGGCGGCAGTCCGTGATATAATTCAGCGTTTGTGCCGCCGCGGCCGCCGCGGATGTGCTGCTCAATCAACGCTTTAACCCCTCCATAGGCCTCAAGTCATGGCGAAACGCTGCGAACTTTGCGGAAAAGGCCCGGTCGTCGGGCGGAATGTCAGCCACGCGCACAACGTCACGGCACGGCGGTTCGAGCCGAACCTCCAGCGTGTCCGCGCGCTGGTGAACGGCGGGATCCAACGCCTGCGCGTGTGCACGCGTTGCCTGAAGTCTGGCAAGGTCGTCAAGGCTGCCTGACGTGCGGCAAGCCGTTTCGACCGCGTCAGCGCCGGCAGCCATCGGACCCTACTCCCAGGGAATCCGGGCCGGCTCGCTGCTTTTCGTGTCCGGCCAGGTGCCCATCGATCCTGCGACGGGCAACATCGTCGACGGGGATATCGCGGCGCAGACGCACCGCGTGTTTCGCAACATCGGCGAGATCCTCAAGGCCGGCGGCGCCTCCTTCGAACAGGTCGTCCGCACGACGGTGTTTCTCGCGGACATGGACGATTTCGCCGCGATGAACGCGGTCTACGCCACGTACTTCACCTTGCCCGCCCCGGCGCGGGCAACCGTGCAGGTCTCGAGGCTCCCCAAGGACGCGCGCCTCGAAATTGATGTCATCGCATCATTCGTATAGGTCTTGGGTTTCGGTTTTCATCTCGAGGCCCTTTCAACATCCACCACACCCGCAATACTTCGCAGCGACTTGATGACCTTCTGCAAGTGCTTCACGTCGCTGATCTCGACGGTCATGTCGATCCGCCCCATCTGATCGTCAACCGTCGCCTCGACGGTCCGGATGTTGGTGTTGATCCCGGCGATCTTCGAGCTGACATCGGCGAGGATGCCCTTGCGGTCCTCGACCTGGATCGTCAGTCGCACGGTGTAAGGCGTTCCGTCCTTCCCCTTGTCCCACTCGACGGCAATGCGGCGCTCCGGGTCGTACAGCAGGTTGAGCACGTTCGAGCAGCCCTCAGCATGGACGGACACGCCTTTCCCACGCGTGACGTAGCCGACGATTTTTTCGCCGCGGATGGGATTGCAGCATCGCGCGCGGAACACCATCAGGTCGTCGATGCCGTGCACGGTGATCTTGTCGTCGCCGATGCCTCCAAGAACGCGACGCATGACCGAGGCGATTCCTCCCTCGGGCGGCGCCTCCTTCAACTCCTCCTGCGGGACGAACTTGGCCAGCACGGTCCTGGGCGATAGCTTGCCGTACCCGAGCGCGGCGTATAGCTCGTCCACCTTCCCCATCCCGTACTCGGCGAGCACCCGCCCCATGGTTTCCGGCACGGTCAGCAGCTTGAGGTTGAGGCCGTACCGCTTGGCTTCCTTGTCGAACAGTTTCCGCCCGAGCTCGAGGCTGCGCTCCTTTTCTTCCGCGTGGATGAAGTGCTTGATCTTGTTCCGGGCCCGGGACGTCACGGCGAAGTTCAGCCAGTCGCGGCTGGGTTTGTGACCCGGTGTCGTGAGGATTTCCACGATGTCCCCGTTGCGAAGGCGCGCCCGCAGCGGCACCATCTTGCCGTTCACGCGCGCGCCGACGCACTGGTGGCCGACGTCGCTGTGGATTGCGTACGCAAAGTCGACGGGAGTGGCGTCGCGCGGCAGCGCCTTGACTTCGCCGCGAGGCGTGAAGATGTAGACCTCTTCGGGATACAGCTCGATCTTCAGGTTCTGGAGGAATTCCTGCGGGTCGCGTACTTCCTGCTGCCACTCGAGCAGCTGCCGCAGCCATACGAAATACTGCTCGTCGCGTCCGGCGCCCACGCGTCCTTCCTTGTACTTCCAGTGCGCGGCGATGCCCTCCTCGGCCGTGCGGTGCATCTCCGCGGTGCGGATCTGCACTTCAAAGGGCAGCCCCAGCTCGCTGATGACCGACGTATGGAGCGACTGGTAGCCATTCGGCCGCGGCATCGCGATGAAGTCCTTGATGCGGCCCGGGACCGGCGACCACGTCTGGTGGATGATGCCGAGCGCACCGTAGCAGTCCTTGACCGACTGCGTGACG
>JANNHC010000667.1:0-3490 GCA_031404215.1 Acidobacteriota bacterium | reverse complement strand
CTTACGCCGCGACGCTCGCCGGGCGCAAAACATGACGCGACTCCTCTCCCTCGCACTCGCATCCCTATTGCTCCCCGTCGCGGTCCAGGCACAGGACGGCAAGATCCGCATCATCTGCTTCGGCGCGCATCCGGACGATTGCGAACTCAAAGCGGGCGGGGTGGCGGCGTTGTGGGCGGCGAAGGGGCATCACGTCAAGTTCGTCTCCGTCACCAACGGGGATATCGGCCACTGGAAAGAAGCCGGCGGTCCGCTCGCGCGTCGCCGCACGGCCGAAGTGCAGGAGACGGCAAGACTGCTCGGCATCACGACGCAAGTGCTTGACATCCACGACGGCGAGGTGGAGCCCACGCTGGAGAACCGGCGCACGATTACGCGCCTCATTCGGGATTGGAAGGCGGACATCGTGATGGGCCACCGCCCGAACGACTATCATCCGGACCACCGGGCCGTCGGTCAGCTCATCCAGGACGCCTCCTACATGGTGACGGTGCCGTTCTTCTGCCCGGATACGCCTCACCTTGAGCGCAACCCGGTCTTCCTGTCCTTCCAGGATCGCTTCACGAGGCCCAATCCCATCCAGGCGGACATCGTCGTGTCGATAGACGACGTGGTGGAAAAGAAGCTGGCCGCGGTAGAGGCGTTGCACTCGCAGTTTTATGAGGGAGGGGCCAACGGCGGGCCGCAGCTGGTTCCGGGCGACGACGCCGGAAAGGCGCGCCGCAAGAACGAGGTCCGAGAGCAATTCAAGTCACGCTTCACCGGCCCCGCACGCCAGTTCCGGGCAAAGTTGCGCGAGCTGTATGGGGCAGACCGTGGCGACGGCGTGCAATACGCCGAGGCATTCGAGATCTCGGAATACGGCCGGCGGCCGAATCTCGAAGAAATCCGGCGCCTGTTTCCGTTCTTCACCGCCGGGAAGTGAAAAGGGAGCGTTCCGGCGCTTCGATCTCGGGCGCAGCAACGGACAACGAACAAGAGCATCTGGCTGCTTCGGCCATCGGGGTCATCCGGGTCATGCAGGCGTTCCGTGCAGCCCGCGGTGAACGGGTGTAGCGTGTGGGGCAACTCCGCGCCTCGGTTCAATCACGCGCTTTCCGGGTGGCTCGGTGCCGTTCACCACGGGCTGAGCGGACGTGCGGCGCCGCGGGTGAGCCGGAGCCGTTCTGCGGACATCTCATGAGTGAATCCGTGACAGAGACCGCCAAGAGGGTGTGGACGGCGGCCTACTGGTTCCTGACGGTCATCTTCATCGTTACCGCCATCATTAGCATCCGGCGGATTCGAGCGGGCTTCCTGTCGAACCACGCCGCCGACGTCGCCTGCCCGGCGTGGCTGTACATCGGCCTCAGGGGTCTCCACGGCCAGCGACGACCGAGTGCGCTTGGGCGTTATCTCGGAGCCACTCCGGAGCGGGCAGCTCTCGTACTCTTCGGGGGCAGCACGTTAACCGAACTCAGCCAGATCTGGTGGCCGAAGGGGTTTTTTGCCGGTACGATCCGTATGACATTGTGGCGTACGCTATCGGCGTTGGTGCCTGTTATCTGTTTGAGAAGGTCTCTGCTCCGCGGACTGGCAAGATCGCCGGAACGGCGCCTTGAGCCTGCGCTCTCACATTCCATGAACGAGGAAAGAACGAGAAGAGGACGACGCCCTGTGGCACGGTTCCGCTGCCCGGCGGCAGTTCGTTTCCAGACGGGCCGATCGCGATAAGATCGTACCGTGCTGCATATGCACGCCCCTCTTCGAGTAGAGTCAGCCGACATTTTCCGACTTGCGCAATTCGCAGTGTAAGCGGAATCCCTGTCGTGTTCTAGTGACGGGACACTAGCTCACGCCTGTGCTTCGAACGTCCCGATATTTGGTCCGCCCAAGCAATTGCAGCCAGAGCACTCCACGGCTGTCAGGCGCGCCGAAGAATGACGTGACCACGTCCTCCCAAAGCACGCTTCGGCCGGGACCGATAACAACTGTACGGTCGAGCTGTGAGGCCCCCGACACGTAACGGGGTCCGAGCCGCAACGGCTGATCGTACGGGTTGTGACGCGTCAGATCGGATCGCCCAGAAACTGTCGTTTGCGCCAGGCACGCTGCCCACACTTGGAAACACGAGTGTCGCTCGCCCACCGATCACGTCGCGCTCTTTCATGCTCGGGACACGGATCTCGCCCAGATGCAGCTCGACGTTTGCCGGAGTCGTCTTTGGCTTGCGCTTCCACAGCTCGACTCCGGTAACGGTCCGCACGTAGTTGTAGTAATCGTCGATGTATCGAGCGACCGCTTGTGCGCGCACGACGTTGTCGATGCCGTCGAAATTGTCGAAGTCCTGCGGAGAACGGCGAATGACAAGAGGGGGTTTCAAACGCTCGAGGTCCACGATGGCCTCGCGCTGAAACTCCGTAGTGGACGGCAGGCCGTAATCACGCCGCGATCACATCGCCAATCTGCGCTGTGGGATGGGGGGTCCGATAGCGGGCGTTCTAATGCTTTCTATCCTCTACGTGCCGCTGGTGACGCTCGGCCTGATCCTGCTCGTCCTCGGCGGCTGGTCGATGGTGCTGTGGGGCATCTTCGTGCACGTCGTCGTCGGTCTGCACGGCACGTGGCTCGTGAATTCCGCGACGCACTGTGGGGCACGCACCGCTTCGAGACGCACGACGACTCGCGCAACAGCTGGTGGGTGGCGCTCCTCACCTTCGGCGAGGGCTGGCACAACAACCGCGCGTCACGGCCTCGCGTGGTACGAGTTCGACATCTCCTGGATCACGCTGAAGTTCTTCAACGCGATCGGGATCGTCAGCGACCTGAAGGTCGCGAAGGTCCGCGAGCCGATGCCTGTGGAAGAAGCGGCGTAGACCAAGACGCCCGTCTCCGCCCGCGCGACGATCTAGCGGGCTATGGCGAGGCCTCGCGGCCTGCGTCGCGCCGGCGATTTCCAGACGGCCGCGGCCATGGCGCGCGGCGAAGTGATTGTGCACGGCGCGGGCGACGGCCTCCGCGTGGAGGGCATTCGCGTCGAGCGCCAGACGCTGACACCGCGCCAGATCGCCGCGCTGGCGCTGAAATAGCAAGACGGAAGACGGAAGGCAGGAGACAGGAGACAGGAGACAGGAGACAGAGCCACGAGGCGGAAGACGGAGGCCGAGCGCCGACTCGGTCCGGCCCGGACGGAGTTGCCATTCCTTCGATCCTCTCCCAATCGATCAGCGCACTTTCTGCCGCTAAATCCATGTCCCTCGCCGTCATCGACGCCAAAACGCCACCGCTATTGCGTGCGCCCACGGCATGAAGTTCGCAACGCCGATCCGCGTGCAGAAGGAGGCGCCCGCTCCACCGAAGCTGCTGGATTGCGTTCGACAGGCCGTACGCATGCGCCATTACAGCCGGCGCACCGAAGAGGCCTACACGGCATGGATCCGACGATACATTCTGTTTCACAAGAAGAGGCATCCGCGAGAGATGGGGGCGGCGGAGGTTTCCGCGTTTCTTG
>JANNHC010000666.1:0-2447 GCA_031404215.1 Acidobacteriota bacterium | reverse complement strand
GAACGCGATCGAGGGACGGATGTCGGCGATGTAGGAAAAGTTCTGATCCGGGCCGACGCCGATATACGCACCGCCGCGGACATGTCGCCGCGACAGTTCCGGGAGCACGGAAAGATAGGCGCGCTCGTTCGACACAAGGTTGTCCGTGTCGAAGTAACCGCCCGGCTCCGACAGCGCCGCGATTTGTGCCGCGAATGTCCCGCGGGACTGGGCCTGGTCAGCCCCTGACCCCTGAGCCCGGAGTCCTGCGCCCTGCGACCTGCCATCGTCCCGGGAGCCCCCGGCCAGCGCCAGCACGAGCGCCACGGCGACAGCCGACGCGAGCCTGAACACAGGATCGTCGCTGCGCCCGCCAAATCGGTGGTTCACTCGCCTCCACATCGAAAGGTCGGCACAGTATAAACCCGCTCTTTGCAATCGGTTAACGCGATTTACCTGCGCGGTATGCCTCTTGCGCATGGCCGTCAGGCGGGACCGAAATCCCGTTCTGGAGGATTTGTCATGCATCGCACCCGATTCGTGGCCGGCATTACCGCGTTGTTTCTGACCACGGGCATTGTCGTCACAGCGCAGCGCGGCCAGAGTGGCGCGCCAAAGCCGCAGCACTCGACGTCGACACCAAAATCGGCACCCCACACGACGTCCAAAGCGACCAAGCCGATCACGGCGTCTCAGCCCAAGGTCAAGACGACCACGGTGAAGGCGATGAAGGCACCGAAGAGTTCGGCGCCCAAGGTGGCGGCGAGTCAGAAGCCGGCGACAACCAAGGTCGCGAAGCCATCCAAGCCAGTGCCGGCGAAGCTCGCCAAAACTGAGAAGGTCGCGAAGGCCGAAAAGACCGTCAAAGCCGCGAAGATCGAGAAGACCGTGAAGGTCGAGAAAACGGCGAAGACGGCGAAGACGACTAAATCGACCGCAAGCGCGACGACGACGTCAGCGGCGTCCACGGGTACGGCGACAACGGTGACGCTGACGCCTGTTCAGGAAAAGCTCAAGAAGAACACGAATCTCGCGGCCAAGCTGACGTCGCGGCTCCCGGCGGGCACCGATCCGATGACCGCGGCGGCTGGCTTCCGCAACCTCGGCCAGTTCGTGGCGGCCGTCAACGTCTCGAACAACCTTGGAATGTCGTTCACGCAACTCAAGGCGAAGATGGTGACCGATGGCATGAGCCTCGGCCAGGCGATTCAAGCCGTGCGCCCGCTCACTGCGAGCGCAACGGTCGAAGCGCAGCGGGCGGAGTACGACGCGCGTGGGATGATCGCGGAAAGCGAGCAGCAAGTCCAGGTCGTGGCCACGGCGACGACGACGGTTTCTACGTCAAAGTCGAAGACCAAGGCTCGGAAGCCTGTGCAATGAACGCCGCGGATGTAATGAAGAGGAGCACGCTCCTCGCGGCTGTGTGCGTTGTCGTTTCCGTGTTGCCTGTGGCCGCTCAGGGGAACGGCCGCGGGCACGCGTACGGGCTGCTGAAATCGAGCACCAGTACGCCGTCGAGCGGCGGCGCCTCGCAGGTCCAGCCGGGCGTGTCGGGCGCCGTTCGCAACTTTGGATCCTGGCTGGACGATGCGTCGATGATGACGCCGGGCTCGGGCTCGTTGACCGTGTCGGTTGGCTGGTATCGATCGCCGCTCTTCCACGAATTCGACGCACCCGTGACTGATGGCGGCATCGGATTGACCAGGCGGATTCAGTTCGGGTTCAGCGTGCCGTACTACCATGTGAACGAGCCTGGCGGCCCGGTCGCCCGCGGCCTCGGCGACGTGTACCTCACATCCAAGGTGCAGTTACGCGAACCATCGGAGCGGAACCATGGCCTGGGTTTCGCCGTCACGCCCATCGTGATGGTGCTGAGCAGCGACCCGGCGGGGACCGGGAAGCGATTCAACTGGGCGGCGCCGCTTTCGATCGAGCTTCAGCGCAGCGGCTGGCGCGTGTTCGGAAGCGCCGGATATTTTTCGCAGGGATCGGTGTTCGCGAGCGGCGCGATCGAAGTGGCGGCCTTCTCGCGCGTCACCCTTACCGGTGTCCTCACGCAGTCACACTCCACGATCGAGGACGATCCCGCCGTGACGATCGTCCTTGGCCGAACGCGCACCGACCTGAACGGCGGCGCCACCTATAGCGTCAATCCCGGGCTCGCGCTGTTCGGCAATGTCGGACGTACGCTCTCGCAACAGGATGCCAATGCCGCCAGCATCGTCTTCAGCGGGGGCGTCTCGTTCAACTTCGACGCGTGGCACCGGGGCGGCCGACGCTCGCGCTGACTCGCCTGGCGCTGCTCCCGTGTGCCTTTCTACCTGCAGCCTGCCGCCTTTCCTATCTCAGTGCCGGGGGTGGGGATCGAACCCACACGACCTTACGGTCACGGGATTTTAAGTTACGTGAGCCGGAGCAGAACGTTAGCACGTTCACGGATTTCCTAGGAAAAACGCGCGTGCATGTTG
>JANNHC010000665.1:0-6241 GCA_031404215.1 Acidobacteriota bacterium | reverse complement strand
AGCGAGCGACGGCGACGGTGGTCTCGGAGCGGAGGGCGCCCGGCGCGCCCTTTTCTGCGTACTCGGATAGCTCTGTATCTCGACTGGGTTGTCCTCTGCTCGTTAGGTCTTGCCCTTTCAGTCGTCCTGTTCGGAGGCATTCGCTTGTCCCTCGGCGGTCTCCGGTTGTCCGCGATGGCGCCGTGGACGCTTTTGGGGATCGCCGCGGTGAGCGCGCTGATCCGGTGGCGGCTCTGTCCCGACCCGACACTCGCGGCCCGCATCACTCGTGTGACGACGGCCCTCCGTGAGCGTGCGCGTACTGTCGAAGCCAAGGCGATTACAAGAATCTGGTTAACGACTCGACTTGGCGTCATCGTTCTAGCCTTTGCTGCAGTCGCGACCATCGGCCTTCCTCCCGATGCGCGGGGCATTTCGATCAATGAGAATGCGTTCCTGAACCTGCCGTATCGCTGGGATACCGGGTGGTACCTGGCGATCGCGGTCGATGGATATCACTGGAACTCCGTCGCCGGCTCCACGCGACAGCAGACCATCGCGTTCTTTCCCGCCTACCCTCTCCTCATGCGGGCCGGCGGGGCGATCGCCGGCGCCCGTGCACCATCGGGCACCCGAACGCGCGCCACGTTTGACCGACTCCGCACCAGGACGTTGATGGCGGGCTGGCTGGTCGCGCTCGCCGCGTCGTACGCCGCCCTCCACGCGATGTTCGTGTGGGCATCCGCGGTCACGGACAGGAGAACCGCGCTCGCGTCCGTCGCACTTCTCTCGGCGTATCCATTTGCCGTCTATTTCAGCGCGGCCTATACCGAGCCGCTTTTTCTGCTGTGTACGCTGATGGCGTTCAATGCTGTGCGCACCGAACGCACGGTGACGGCTGGAGCCTGGGGACTGCTGGTCGGGCTGCTCAGGCCGAACGGATTTCTTGTCACGCTGCCCCTCATGCTTCTTGCCGCACGGAACCCCACGCCCCGCTGGCGATCGTGGATGGCTGCGGTCATGCCAGCGATCGGGATGCTGATCTATTCCGGATACGTGTGGTCGCTCACAGGCCGTCCCTTCGCATGGATGGAAGCTCACGCGGCCTGGGGCCGCACGGCCCCGCGGTGGGACGAGACGGTCACGCGACCGCTGGAACAATTGACCAGCGAGGGTCTGATCGGTTACGCGATGGCCGCGCCGTACCAGTTATTCAATGCCGCGGCGCTCCTGTTGTCTCTATCGCTCCTGCCGATCGTGTGGCGGCGCCTGGGCTCCGCCGCAGCGCTGCTGGTCGTCGTGATGGTTGGCCCGCCGCTGCTGGCCGGCGGTCTCATGTCGATCGGCCGGGTCACGTCGACGCTGTTCCCGGTATTCGTGGCACTCGCCAGTGTGATTCCGCGCCGGCAACTGCCGGCCTGGCTGGTGGCGTTCGCGTTAGCCCAGGGCCTTGCGGCGGCTCTTTTCTTTACCTGGCGGCCGCTGGTCTGACCGGTGGAGAGGTGTATCAGGCCCGGGAGCGCGGCCGGCGGCGCGAGCGTTGCTCCTTCGCAAGCTCATTCAACAGCGATTGCACGCCGACGAGGTGGCGATTGAGGATGCGTTTCGCCACCTGCAGCAGATCGCCCAGAACCGGATCCGCCACGGCGTAAAACGTCGTCGTGCCTTCTTTCCGGCTCACGACGATTCCGCTGGCGCGAAGCCGCGCGAGCTGTTGCGACACGATCGGCTGCTCGACGCTCAGCGCCTTCTGCAGATCCTGCACCCGGGCCTCGCCGCCGACCAGCGTTTCGAGCAGGCGGATCCGGATCGGATGCGCGAGCGCCTTGAAGAACTGCGCCTTGAGGACCTGGAGCTCCGCGGACGGTACGATGTCGAGCATGATCATCTACACGGGCGCCGTGCGCGGCTGATCCGGCGCCTGTTCGTTCTCCCGGTGGACGTCCGCCGCGCGTTCCAGCGCGTCCCGAAGGTGCGCGCAGATGTTCCGGTCGCCGACGTGGCGGTGAAAATCCGCGCGCGCGATGAGTTGCGCGGGCTGGTGGCGCGCGCCGCAGAGAATCAGGCGCCGGCCCGACCGCTGTAGCGTCTCGGCCAGCTCCTCGAGCGCCCGCAGTCCTGTCGCATCCAGCGCGGTCATGTTTCGGAGACGCAACACGACGACGTGCGGCAGGGCGTGCGGGTAATCGCGCCTGAGGTGATCGTAAATAATGCCCAGCTTGTCGGTGGTCCCGAAGAGAAACGGTCCGTGGATGCGGAATATCCTGACGTACGGCGGAATGGTCTTGTTCTGGAGAATATGCAGGTGCCCGTCTCGCACGTAATCGTCGGTCACCGGCGATACGGTCGTTGTGTCGACGACGCGGCGGATGAACAGGAGCGCGGCCAGCGCCATGCCGACGCTGACCGCTATCGTCAGATCGGTGAACACCGTCAGCTCGAAGGTGACGATCCACACGGAGACGTCCGTCTTCGTCAGCCGAAGCAGCTCGGGAATCTCCCGCCACTCGCCCATGTTGTACGCCACGACAAGGAGGATCGCGGCCAGTACGGCCAGCGGGATGAAGCGCGCGAGCGGCGCCGCAAACAGCAGGATCAGCAACAGCGTGAGCGCATGGATGAGTCCGGCCACCGGCGTACGCGCGCCCGAGCGGATGTTCGTGGCGGTCCGGGCGATGGCCCCGGTCGCCGGGAGACCGCCAACCAGCGGGGACGCGATGTTCGCCAGGCCCTGCGCGACGAGCTCGACATTCGGATTGTGCCGATCGCCGCTCATCCGATCCGCCACCGTGGCCGACATGAGTGACTCGATTGCGCCGAGCATGGCGACGGTGACCGCCGGCATCACCAGGCTTCCGATCGCTGCCAGCTCGACATGCGGAAAGCGCAGCGCGGGCAGCCCGGCCGGCACGCCGCCGAACCTCGTGCCTATCGTCTCGACATTGAAGCCGAGGAGCGCCACGCCAGCGGTTCCCCCGACGAGCACGATGATCGATCCGGGGATCCGCCTGGATATCCGGGTACAGACGATGATGGTCGCGAGCGCGCCAACCGACAGCGCCGTCGCGGCCGGCGACCAGGTGCCCGCGTGTGTGGCGAGTTCCCGCATGCGCGGCAGAAACCCGCTCGGCACGGACTCCATCTGCAGGCCGAACAAATCCTGGATCTGCGTGCTGGCGATCAGCACGGCGATACCGTTCGTGAACCCGACCACGACCGGCCGCGGGATGAACCTGACCGTGGAGCCCATGCCCGTGACGCCGAGCGCGACGAGGATGGCCCCGGCCATCATCGTGCACAGGAAGAGTCCATCGACGCCGTAACGCGCGACGATGCCGGCGACGATGACCACGAAGGCACCAGTGGGCCCCCCGATCTGCACACGAGACCCGCCGAACATCGAAATCAGCGCGCCAGCCACGACGGCGCAGTACAGGCCCGATTGGGGCGTGAGGCCTGACGCGATCGCAAACGCCATGGCGAGGGGCAGGGCGACAAAGCCGACGGTCACGCCGGCCAGGGTGTCCGCGGCGGCCGTGTGCCACGAGTAGCGGCGCAGGCAGGTGAACAACTGGGGCAGCGGGACGCCGAACGGCCGACGGGCAGTCATCGAATCGCATTATATAGCAATATATCTATATTTACATGGCATCGTTCTCCGGTCACGTAGGAACCGCGCAGAGGCCGCAGCGCGCGTGGCGAAGACACGAATAGCGGCCGCCAGCGGCATGCCGTCCCCGGCCGTGGTCCGCGCGCTCTGCTCCGCGTGCGATGGTCGTCTGTTCGGGATTCTCCGCGCGCGATCGTCACCCGACGCGGGTGGCCACCAGCTCCGCGACGACGTTGATCAGTTCGGCGACAATCACGGGTTTCTTGATGTGTCGATGGAAGCCCGCGGCCAGCGCGGCGTCCTGATCCTCCCGGCGGACGTATGCGGTCAGCGCGACGGCGGGGGTTTGCCCTCCGTCGTTGGCCGCAAGCTCGCGGATGTGTCGAATCAGATCGTAGCCGTCCTGCCCGGGCATCCCGATGTCGCTCACCAGCACGTCGGGGCGATCCTGCTGGAACAGCTCGAGCGCTTCCGCCATCGACCCGGCGGACGTCACCAATGCGCCCTGAGTCTGGAGCAACGTGCTCAGGAACATGCGCGAGTCCCCATCGTCGTCCACGATGAGGACGCGCACACCGCCCAGATACGGCATCTGCTCGGGCGGCTGATCCTCGTACAGCTCGGCCCGGAACGGATCGGCGCCCCCGTCGGCGACTTTCGGGGCCAGGATGGGCAGCGTCGCCGTAAACGTCGCCCCATGGTTCGCTCCGTCGCTGCTCGCGCACACTGTCCCGCCATGCAGTTCGACGAGGTGGCGGACGATGGCCAAGCCGAGACCCAGCCCGCCGTGCCGGCGGGTCGGCGTGCCGTCGGCCTGGCTGAACCGATCGAACACATACGGCAGGAACTCGCGGCTGATGCCGATGCCCGAATCCTCCACGGCCAGGATGACCTCGTCGGTCTCGCGGCACAGGCGAACGACCACCCGCCCGTCGCGCGGGGTGAACTTGACCGCGTTCGACAGCAGGTTCCAGCCCACCTGCTGGAGCCGATCCTTGTCGCCCGAGATGGGCTCGATGTCCTCCAGGTGTCGCTCGATCGCGATGCCCTTGGCTTCGGCCGCCGGGCACACGGAATCGAGGGCCGCCTCGATGACCTCGCGCAGCCTCACGGTGGCGAGGTTCAGGCGAAGCTTGCCGCTGATGATGCTGGACACGTCGAGGATGTCCTCAATCAGCCTCGACTGGGCCAGCGCGTTGTTGCGAATGACCGTCAACGCGCGGTCGGTCGTCGCGGAATCGGCCTTCCCGGATGTGAGCAGGTGCGCCCATCCGAGAATGGCGTTGAGCGGGGTGCGCAGCTCGTGCGACAGGGTCGCGAGGAACTCGTCTTTCATCCGGTTGACGGATTCGGCCTGCGCCCGCGCGATTCGCTCGCGCTCCAGGAGCGCGAGCCGCTCGCGTTCGATGCGCACGCGTTCCGCGATTTCGGCATGCAGCGTCTCGTTCGCCGCGGCGAGCTCCTGCGTTCGCGCGCGGACGCGATCCTCGAGCTCGTCATGCGCGTGCCGGAGGGCTTCAGTCTGGCGCTTCAGCGCCGTGCGCTTGGAGAAGAGCTCGACGAACACCGCGACTTTCGACTGCAGGATTTCCGGCGTGAAGGGTTTGAAGAGGTAATCCACCGCTCCGACGGAATAGCCAAGGAATACGTGCATGTCGGTGCGATTGTTGGCGGTCAGAAAAATAATAGGTGTTTCACGAGACCGCTCCCGCTGTCGGATGAGGGCCGCCGTCTCATAGCCGTCGAGATCGGGCATGGCGACGTCGAGCAGGATCAGGGCAAAGTCCCGCGCGAGCACCTCGCGCAGGGCCTGACGGCCCGATCGGGCGCGGATCAGGTTGTAGTCCGGCTCGCTCAGGATCGCTTCGAGCGCCAGCAGATTCTCATCGTGGTCGTCCACGAGGAGGATGTCCACGGATCGGCTCATGCGCGCGTTCCCTCGACCAGGCTCACGAGATGCTCCCCGATCTGTTCGAGCGGCAGAATGTAATCGACCGCGGTGGCGGCAATTCCCGCCGACGGCATGGTCGCGCACTCAGCCGTCGCCGGATCCTGCACGATGGCGCGGCCGCCGAGTTGCTTGATGCGCGAGAGCCCCGCGGCGCCGTCCGCGCTTGCGCCGGTCAGGAGCACACCGACGAGCCCGGGGCCGTAGGCATCGGCGGCGCTCTCGAACAGCACGTCAATCGACGGCCGCGCCGACCACACGGGCGCCTCCGTCGACAGCGCCAGCGACCCGCGGGTTTCCACCAGCAGGTGATAGTCGGGGGGCGCGACGTAGAGCGTGCCCGCTTCGAGCACCGCCTTGTCGTCCGCTTCGACGACGGTCAGATCGGTGTGCTGCTGCAGGAGATTCACGAGGGTGGCGTCCGCAGCCGTCCCGCGGTGCTGCACCATCACGATGGGAACCGGCAGATCGGCCGGCAGCCCGCGCAGCACGATCAGCATGGCGTTGAGCCCTCCGAGCGAGGTGCCGACGGCCACCAGTTCCGTCCGCGTGAGGCTCAGGCGATCCTCCGGTACAGCTTCTCGCCGGGCTCGAGCCGCTCGTAGCGCTCCTCCTGCGGAAGGAATCGAATCGATTCTTTCGCGCCCAGCCCCAGGATGCCGAACATCGCGAGGCTGCCGTACATGAGCGTGTGCGTCCGCTCC
>JANNHC010000664.1:0-2014 GCA_031404215.1 Acidobacteriota bacterium | reverse complement strand
CGTCGACGAGCGTTCCGAGGGCCTCGAGATCGATGCCTGCCGACAGTTCCCGCTGCACCATCGCAAGATGCTCGACCTCTACGCGAGCCTTGTCTTCCAGGCCCCTGGCGACGTCCTCGCTCGCCATGTTGCGGACCTGCTGGGTGAGCTCCATCGAGCAGAACTTCGGACCGCACATCGAGCAGAAATGCGCGAGCTTTGCACCGTCCGCGGGCAGCGTCGCGTCGTGGTACGCACGCGCCGTCACGGGGTCGATCGACAGGTTGAACTGATCCGCCCATCGGAACTCGAACCGCGCCTTCGACAGCGCATCGTCCCACGCCTGCGCGCGCGGGTGGCCCTTGGCGAGGTCGGCGGCGTGCGCGGCGATCTTGTAGGCAATCACGCCCGCCTTGACGTCGTTCCGGTCCGGCAGGCCGAGGTGCTCCTTGGGCGTCACGTAGCAGAGCATCGCGGTGCCGTACCAGCCGATCTGTGCGGCGCCGATGGCCGACGTGATGTGGTCGTAACCGGGCGCGATGTCGGTCGTCAGCGGTCCGAGCGTGTAGAACGGCGCTTCATCGCACCACTCCAGCTGCTTGTCCATGTTCTCTTTGATGAGATGCATGGGCACGTGGCCGGGCCCCTCGTTCATCACCTGGACGTCGTATTCCCACGCGATTCGCGTCAGATCCACCTGCGTCTTCAGTTCGGCGAACTGCGCCTCGTCGTTCGCGTCGGCAATCGAGCCGGGCCGCAGGCCGTCGCCGAGGGAAAAGGACACGTCGTACGCGCGCATGATGTCGCAGATCTCGCGGAAATGCGTGTACGTGAAGTTCTCCTTGTGATGGGCCAGGCACCACTTCGCGAGAATCGAACCCCCTCGCGAGACGATGCCGGTGAGGCGGCGTGCCGTCATCGGGATAAATCGCAGGAGCACGCCGGCGTGGACCGTGAAGTAATCCACCCCCTGTTCGGCCTGCTCGACGAGCGTGTCGCGGTACACCTCCCACGTGAGGTCTTCCGGCCGTCCCCCCACCTTCTCGAGCGCCTGGTAGATCGGGACCGTGCCGATGGGCACCGCCGAATTGCGAAGAATCCATTCGCGCGTCTGGTGAATCTCGCGACCCGTCGAGAGGTCCATGACGGTGTCGGCCCCCCAGAGCGTGGACCACCGGAGCTTCTCGACTTCCTCGTCGATCGACGACGAGACGGCGGAGTTTCCGATGTTGGCGTTGATCTTGACCGCGAAGTTGCGGCCGATGATCATCGGCTCGAGCTCCGGATGGTTCACATTCGCGGGGATGATCGCGCGCCCGCGCGCGACTTCCGAGCGCACGAACTCGGTGTCGAACCCCTCGCGAATCGCGACGAATTCCATCTCCTTGGTGACGATCCCCTGGCGGGCGAAATGGAGCTGAGTCACGGCGGACGTGCCGCGCCGGCCGGCGACCCACGGCTCGCGCAATTTTGGAAGACCGGTGCGGACGTCGTGCCCCTGGGGCCCGCTCGTGTCGTACACGCGGAGCGACTCGCCGTTGGTCAGCGAGACTTCCCGCATCGGCACCTTGACGCCGCGGTCCTCGACATACACTTTGCGTGAATTCGGGAACGCCGAGGTAAAGTCCGAGACTTGCAGTGGCGGAAGCGAAGTGCGCATGGTCATAGGCAGCCTTGAAATCACTATAACACCGTGTGACGGGCGACCTGACCCGCCGCCGGTGGCTCGTGGCTCGCCGCGACACGTGCGACGCCCGATAGGTTAAATGATGTCTTTTCGACGCATTCGCAGATCCCGCTTACGAACAAAGTTGCATCAACCTCGGCGGCCGTGTCATGGCGGACCTGAACATGGTTGCGCCGGATCACGTCGAAGTTGGCGTTGCCACAGCGGCAGGTAAGGCAACCACCGCCGCGAGAAATAGACCGTGGCCGAAATGGTGACGGCTCATATTATGTTATGCCAAGAGTCTGACCGCATAACTAACGGCATGCGACTGAGCCGCGGCGCGATTGTCACACTGCGCGCCGACGG
>JANNHC010000663.1:0-4833 GCA_031404215.1 Acidobacteriota bacterium | reverse complement strand
CATTTCACCGCCTGCCCCGCCCCGTAGGTCTGCAAGAACAGCGGCATGATCTCCGCCCGGTGGGCGTCCATGTTCTGCAAAATACACCCAACGGAGAGGCCGAGAAATTCATAGATCAGTAAAGGATATTATTACTGATGTTAAAAAAGCCATTAAAAACGACGCTAAAGAAATTTGTCGAGGCAGACCGGGATACGAAGAACCCACATGGTGTCGACCGGATTGGGATTGAGCGAAATGTCGAGCTGCACCCACTCCTCGGGGCCGGAGAAGCCGTACTTCGCGACCATCGCCACGCCGTTCTGCTCGCTCGTTCTCGATTTCCATCCGAGAACCCCGCGAACGTTTTCAGGCGAGCCGCACGTGCCGGCCCATGCCTCAGACAGTCCGAGCGCGACCATCTTAGCGTCGCTGCCCACCCTCGTGGTCAGGTGCGTCTGCAGCATGCCTGTTCCCCATGCATTCAGCGGCTTGGTCGGGTCGGTGCAGTTGGTGGTATCGACAAACGTGGACGGGTGCCCACTCAGGGCCGGTTCGCCCTTGCCCGACTGGATGTTGTACCAGGCGACCTTGAAGGTGGGTGTCGTTTGCGCCAGCGCGCCGGAAGGAACGAACGCGGCGAAGAGACCCACGAGAGCAACGAGCGCGCGGACGCGCGTACACACCTTCAGCGACATCGAGAGCCCCAGTCTTCTGCGCGCGGCCTGGCCTCTTACTGGGCCGTGCGATTTTACGTTTTGTTGAGATCCCGGGGATTGGCCGGGCAATTTAGGTAGGGCAAGTGGAATGCCACGACGGGTTTGGAGGGAAGCGGCGAAATTTCAACAGTTTTACTGGCTCAGGTAGCCGACTCATCAGTCGCTACCATACGTTTCCTGAGGTCGAATTACAATAACGAAATTACCCCTCTGTCCACCCAGTAACAGACGCCTGAAAAGCATTCATGTTTTCTGTGGGGAAAGCGGCCTGAAAACGCAAATTACGTAAAATTTACAAACGGATCAGTTGCGATCTCGACACTTGCCGAATAGTGGTCCGGGTTGCTATTCACCTAACTCATTTAGCAACAGTTGTTTACTTCATATGGCTGGTGCCTTGCCGGGAATGGACGACGTTCCAACGTCATCCATTTATTGTGGGAGTGTGCCTTGCGCCTGAGCCGTTTGACGCCAGTTCTGTGTTCCGTTGCTTGCCTCGGACTCGCCGCCTCCGCCTCCGCCGCTACCCTTCGCGTATGTGCCAGCGGTTGCGAGTACACGGCGCTGCAACCGGCCATCGACGCGGCGTCACAGGGGGACACCATCCTGCTCCGCGCGGGCGAGACCTTCGTCGGCCCGTTCATCCTGCGGGTGAAGCCGGACTCGAATGCCTGGATCACGATTCGCTCCGACGCGAGCGATTCCCTGCTGCCAGGTGAAGGTGTCCGGCTCGTGCCGTCGGGGAAACCGGACGCCAACACGTCGCGATCGCTGTTGCCACGGCTCCTCGGGCAGGGAGGGACCCTGAAATCAACGCCTGTTGTTCGCACGGCCGCCGGCGCGCATCACTACATCCTCAAGTTCTTGGAGATCGACGGCTCGGCCAACCTCGGGTTCGAAACGCTGATCGCGCTTGGCGACGACACTGCGGGGTTTCCGGCCCACGATCTCGTCGTGGACCGGGTCTACGCGCACGGACACCCGTACAAGGGCATCAAGCGGGGGATCGCGCTGAACGGCGTGCGGACCGACGTGCTGAACAGCTACATCTCTGATATCAAGGCCGTGAACGCGGACTCGCAGGCACTCGCTGGCCACAACGGCGCGGGACCGTTCCGCATCATCAACAACTATCTGGAGGCGGCGGGTGAAAACGTCTTGTTCGGCGGTTCCGATCCGGCGATTTCGTATCTCGTGCCTTCCAACATCGAGGTGCGGCAGAACCACCTGTACAAGCCGCTCACGTGGCAGGGCGATATCCTCCCGCGCCCCGGCTCACCGAAGGTGACCTCGACGTCTGGTGCGGGAAACGTCAACCCTGGCGTGCACTACTTCAAGGTTGTCGCGCTGATGGATACCGACACGCGCACAGCCGTGTCGGCGCCGTCGGACGAGATCTCAACCACCGTGCCGGGTGGCGTCGGCGTGACTTTCACGTGGTCGGCCGTTCCGGGAGCGGATCGATATCGCGTCTATCGCGGGGCCGTGTCTGGCGCACAATCCGTGTACCTCGAAACGTCCTCCGCGGTCACGACCTTCACCTATAGCGGAGCCTCCGAGAAATCAGGCGCGCCTGCCGCGACGGGCACGAAGTGGACGGTGAAGAACATCCTGGAGCTCAAGAGTGCGGAACACGTGATGATCCAGGGCAACATTCTTGAAAATGTCTGGCATGCCGGGCAGTATGGCTACGCGATCGTGCTGACGCCCCGGAACCAGTATGGGTCGGCTCCCTGGACGCGGCTGCGCGACATTACGATCACGAACAACATCGTGCGCCATGCGTCCGGCGTGCTCCAGTTGGCGGGGTACGACGTGAACAGCACGACCGAGCAGACCCGCGACGTCACGGTCCGCAACAACCTGTTCTACGACATCGATCCGGACAAGTGGGGAGGGAGCGCCAAGGTCTTCCTGATCGGCGATGCTCCGGCCAACGTCGTCATCGACCACAACACGATCATTCACACCAACTCGTCGGTGGTGTACGGGTACGGGTCCCAGATCAACGGGTTTGCTTACACGAACAACATCTCGAAACACGGCACGTACGGAATCATGGGCCAGAACGGCCGCGCGGGGCAGTACTCCATCGACATGTACTTTCCCGGCAGCGACATCACCTATAACGTGCTCGCCGGCGGGTCGGCATCCGCCTATCCGGCACCAAACGCGTTCCCCACGCTGGATCAGTGGAACGCCTCCTTCGCGAATCTCGCCGCGGACGACTACCGCCTCCTGACCACGAGCGTGTTCCATGCGGCCGCGCAAGGCGGCGGTGTGCCGGGAGCAGACATCGGGACCATTACCGCCTGGGTATCGGGACCCGCGGTGACGCCGCCGGCCCCCCCCGCCCGCCGTCAATGTCGCGCCGGTCGCCCGACCCGGTGGGCCGTACTCGGCTGTGAAGAGTGCCGCGCGGACGGTCGATGGCAGCGCATCGTCTGACGCGGACGGTTCGATTGTGGCGTATCGCTGGACGTGGGGTGACGAAGTGGTCGTTGACGCGGCGGACCTTCCGGCAAGCGGCCTCGTCGGCAGCCGATGGACGCGTGTGCAGGTGGCCGGGGCGTCGGGCGGAGTGGCCCTTCACAACCCGAATCGTAACGACGCGAAGCTCGCCGCCCCCGCGGCCGTCCCGGCCAGTTACGTCGAGGCACGATTCTACGCGGCGGCCCGCGTTCCCTATCACCTGTGGTTCCGGATGCGTGCGGAAGGGGACGCTTACACGAATGACTCCATGTTCGTGCAGTTCAGCGGCTCCGTGGATTCGAAAGGAAACGCGATCAACCGGATCGGCAGCTCGAATGCCGCCGTTGCCAGTCTCGAAGAAGGCACGGCCGCCGGGGTTTCAGGCTGGGGCTGGAACGATGACGGATACGGGACGTTGGCCTCTCCGGTCTACTTTGCCACCTCGGGGTTGCAGACGGTTCGCGTGCAGCAGCGCGAAGACGGAATCATGTGGGACCAGCTGGTGCTCAGCTCGAGCGCCTACCTAACGAAGCGCCCCGGTCTGACGCGCGTCGATACGACGATCATCGCGGATCCGGATGGCAGCGGCATGGTGTCGTCACACGCCTACGCGGCGGCCGGGCTGTATCCGCTGATCCTCACCGTCCTGGACAATGCAGGCGCGGCGGCGGCCGCCGCGACGACGGTCAGCGTCGGCGACACGGCGCCGACCGCGACACTGACAGCCCGCGCGGGCGGTCCATATGCTGGTCTGACGTCTCAGTCAGTGACGTTTGACGGCAGTGCGTCCACCGTTACGTCGGGTACGACGGCACAGTACGGATGGACGTTCGGCGATGACGTCGTGCTCGATGCCTCATCGCTGCGCACGGTCGGAACGAGGTGGGCGAGCGTCGCCGACACGACGGCATCCACGGGCCGAGTCATGGAAAATGCGGATCGGTCCGACCCGAAGATCACCACGGCGCAGGCCTCTCCGTCGAGCTACATCGAGGCGACGTTCCTTGCGGCGGCTGGCGTGCCGTATCGGTTGTGGATCCGGATGCGGGCGGCCTCCGACTCGTACTCGAACGACTCGCTGTACGCTCAGTTCAGCGGCACCGTCAGCGCCTCGGGCGCGGCGACCACGCGCATCGGGTCCCTCAGCGCACTCGCAATTGTTCTGGAAGATGGCAGTGGCGCGGGCCTGCAGGCGTGGGGCTGGGCCGATGCGGGCTACGGGACGCTCGCGGCCCCGATCTACTTCAATCAGGACGCCACGCAGACCATCCGCATTCTACAGCGCGAAGACGGGGTCCGAATCGATCAGATTGTCATCAGCGCCAACGCGCATCGCGACGATGCGCCTGGCGCCGCGAAAGCGGATGCCACCACGGTTTCCGTCTTTGGTGCCGGCTCGTCGGTTGCCGTTGCCGGACATGCGTATCAGGCTCCGGGATCGTATCCCGTGTCCTTGACAGTGGTGACCGGGTCAGCGGGAATTGCCACGGACACGACAATCGCCGTCATCATTCTCAAGGTCCGCTTCGACGATGGCCTCAGCAGCGGGGACCGCTGCCTTGCGGAGTTCCTCGGCGGCGAGCACCGGGAGGTGCAAGGCGTCGAGGTCGGAGATGGTCACGCCCGGGACGCCGGCGAGTGCCGGATCTACGTTGCGCGGCAT
>JANNHC010000662.1:0-2561 GCA_031404215.1 Acidobacteriota bacterium | reverse complement strand
CGCCGTCCTGCAGCACCTGCAGCAGCTTGGATTGCAGGGGCGGATGCATCTCGCTGATCTCGTCGAGAAACATCGTGCCTTCGTGCGCGAACTCGAATTTCCCTGGCTTGTGCTGGATCGCGCCGGTGAAGGCCCCGCGCTCGAACCCGAACAGCTCCGATTCGAGGAGCTCGGACGGCAGCGCGGCGCAGTTCACCTTCACGAACGTCCGATTCCGCCGCGGTGACGAGGAGTGAATCGCGCGCGCGACGAGTTCCTTGCCGGTGCCGCTTTCGCCTCGGATTAGCACTGTGACGTCGGTGTCGGCCACACGGCTAATCAGATCGTGAACCTCCCGCATCTTGTCGCTGGTGCCGAGCAGCTCTCCAATGGCGTGTGCCGACCGGTGGTTACTGCGCGCGATGGGCGTGGCCTGCGAGCCGAGGGTCGTGACGTGATCACTCATGACCAAACGGCTCCGACGGGCCGGCGTACGGTAGGGACGTTCACGTCCGTGCGGTTGAGCAAGGTGGATGCCACGAAAGAAAATGTTTCGCGTTCTTAGGAAAAACGGCCGCTTTTTCAGTGTTATGGCTGGGGTCGAAGGAAGCGCCGTACGGCGTCAGTGGAAACGCCGTGCCCAGGGTGGGTATTGGGGAGGATAGAGGAGCAAAAGATGAGGAAGACGCGCCGCGTCTTCCTTCTCGTCTTCTACGCGCGGCTGATTCCGCACTCCTTGATCTTGTTAAGGAGCGTCTTGTAGCTCACGCCCAGGCTCTGGGCCGCCTTGCGGCGATTCCAGTGCACCTGGCGCAACGTGTGCTCGATCGCGGCGCGCTCGGCCTTGATGGATGCGGCCTTGGCGACGGCTGCCAGTGACCCACCACCTTCTTCGGCCTGCTCCGTCTCGACTGGCAGGTCGGCTTCGGGACCCGCGGATGGCGGGAAGCCGCCCGGCAGACCGCCGAGGCCCGCCGGCACGCCGATCGCCGCGGCGGCGGCAACCGCCATCGGCATGCCAACGGCGAGCTGCGCGGCCGCATGGCGCTGCCTATTGCGCTGGATCTCGTTGATGACCAGTTGCTCGTCCTGCAGGATCACCACGCGTTTGATCATGTTCTCCAGCTCCCGGATGTTACCGGGCCAGTCATACTGAAGGAACAGATGCCGCAACTCTTCGGAGATCGGCTTGAGCGGCCGGTTGTACTTGCGTGAGTAACGCGCCACGAAGAAATCGGTCAGCATGGGGACTTCGTCGGGACGTTCGTTGAGCGGGGGAACCGTCAGCTCGATCACCTTCAGGCGGTAATACAGATCCTCGCGGAAGTCTCCGCTCAGCATCATCGTTTCCAGGTCCCGGTTCGTCGCCGCGACAATCCGCACGTCCACCTGGATCCGCTTGTTGCTGCCGAGCTTCGTGAATTCGGCGTCCTGCAGCACGTGGAGCAGCTTGGCCTGCAGGGCAGGCTTCATCTCGCCGATTTCATCGAGCATCAGCGTGCCCGTATCCGCCTGTTCGAACTTGCCGATGCGCGTCGTGGCGGCGCCGGTAAAGGCGCCCCGTTCGTGGCCGAACAATTCACTTTCAAGGAGCTCCGCCGGCAGCGCCGCGCAGTTCACCTTGACGAACGGACGATTGCGCCGGGTCGAGCGCTGGTGAATGGCTCGTGAGACGAGCTCCTTGCCGACGCCGCTCTCGCCACGGATGAGCACGGTGACGTCGCTGTCGGCGACCTGTTCGATGACGGTCGCGATCCCCCGCATCTTCTCGCTGTTCCCCCAGACCGCCCGGTCCTCGTCATCGCTCAGTTGTTGCCGCAGTTCACTCAGTTCCGACACCAGCCGGTTCTTTTCGATCGCATTCTTGATGGCGACGTCGAGGGCAATCTCGCCGAGGCCTTCGGGGTCGTCCGGCTTGACGACATAGTCGGCGGCGCCGAGGCGAACGGCTTCGACGATCGTGGACGCCTGGTTGCGGCCCGACAACATGATCACCTGCGCCTCGGGACGGGACGCTTTGAGCGCGCGCAGAGTCGCGAGGCCGTCGAGCCCGGGCATCATGACGTCCAGCAGCACGACATCGGGCGCTTCGGTCTGCTTCATCGAGGCGAGCAGCTCGTCGCCTCGTGTGTAGCATCTGGCTTCATACCCGCGTAAAGAAAGAAACGTTCTCAAGTAGGCGGAAAACGATGAGTCGTCGTCAACGATCGCGACGTATGGATTCTTCATCTATCTCTCTGCAATGGAGTTTGGCCGCCCGGGCGGCGCTGCCAGTGGGTAAGTCAGGTTACACATCGACGGCACGGATGCCCGATGCATTCAAGAGTTGTACCTCAACAGGCGGTCGCGTGCCGCGAGACGGGTTAGATTGAGCAACTTCCTTCCACCATATCACTGCATGACTTCCGTTTCCTCATTTCACCCGCGTGTTTGAGTCGCCAATCCAGACAGAATATTCTTTGCCGTCATCGCCAATCACACGCCCTTTTTCTAAGCCGTGGATGACAACTCCATCTTGTACGTTGGTACTATTTCCAATATAAAAAGGATGACCTTCATCGGCACGAATTGAAGTGCCTGGG
>JANNHC010000661.1:0-13309 GCA_031404215.1 Acidobacteriota bacterium | reverse complement strand
CTCGGAGCTCATCCGGCGCGGCGAGTCGGCCGCGGCGGTCGTCGAGGCGGGCGGCGACACCGCCGGCCAGGCCGCCCGGGACATGACCGCCATCGCCGAGTGTCGTTTGCCGGCATCGTGATGCTGCTCGGGGCGGAGTGGTTGTTGCGGCGGCGCTGGGGGCTGCGATGAGAACCCGGGCCTTCATCGCGGCGTGGCTGTTGTTCGCAAACGTGCCAGCCGTCGCGGCCGAGCATCGCTTCGCCCTGATTGTCTCTGGTGCGGCCGGCGGCCGCGAGTACGTCGCCCAGTATGAGCGCTGGTCGTCCGACCTGTCGAAGTCGCTCGTCGAGAACCTGAAGTTCGATCCCGCTCTCGTGACAAGGCTGTCGGACGCGACCCGGCCTGATTCCGCGTCAACGGCTGAGAACGTGCGCCGGGTCATCGCCTCGATCGCCGCGCGGATGACGCGCAATGACGTGCTGTTGATGGTGTTGATCGGTCATGGCACATTCGACGGGACCGACGCCAAGTTCAATCTCGTCGGGCGCGATCTGGAATCGGGCGAGTGGTCCGCGCTTCTGCGCGCTGTCCCTGGGCGTCTGGTCGTCGCCAACACCGCGTCCGCCGGGTTTCCCTTTCT
Source organism: Acidobacteriota bacterium (assembly GCA_031404215.1). GTDB lineage: Bacteria > Acidobacteriota > Vicinamibacteria > Vicinamibacterales > 2-12-FULL-66-21 > JALZOC01. The sequence continues at coordinate 12,687 of JANNHC010000661.1, read as the reverse complement.
CGAGCGGCTCGCGGCGCCGCGCCGCATCGTGATCACGGCCACCGACTCGCCGGCGCAGCGCTACGACACGATCTTTCCCGAGTACTTCATCCGTTCGCTCGCGGACGTGGCGGCCGATCTCGACAAGAACGGCCGCATTTCTGTGTGGGAGGCATTTGCTGCCGCAAGCGCAGGTGTGCGGCGCCACTACCAGCAACGAGGCCAGCTTTCAACGGAGCGGCCGCTGCTCGACGACAACGGTGATGGCGTCGGCAACGACGTGTCGGATCCGGGCGACGACGGGTCGCTTGCCAGCCGGACCTACCTCGACGAGTCGCTGCCGGGCGCTGCCCCGACCGACGAAGTCCTGTTGAAACTTCTTCAGCGGAAGGCCACGCTCGAAGCCGAAGTCGACGATCTGAAGATCCGCAAGACGTTTCTCTCACCCGCCGAGTACGCCAAGGAATTCGAGCGAATCATGATCGAGCTCGCGCAGGTGTCGCACGACGTCCGCGCGAGGGCGAGATCATAGCGGCGGGCCGCTACATCCAATACGTGCGCCGCGAGGGCTCGCGGAAACGCCAGAACGCCCCCGTGACGGCGCCGACGGCGAAGCCGACGACGTGGGCCCAGAACGCGACGCCGCCGCTGAGGGATCGGGCGCCGAGCGAGCCGACGCCGCTGAAGAGTTCCTTCACGAACCAGAGGCCGAGGAAAAAGACCGCCGGGACTTCGATCATGTCCATGAAGAAGAGCAGGAACACGACCGTCAGCACGCGCGAGTGGGGATACAGGACGAGGTACGCGCCCATCACGCCCGCGATTGCGCCGCTGGCGCCGATCATCGGCACGATCGACCCGGTACTCACCGCGACCTGGCCGAGCGCCGATGCCACCCCGCACGCGAGATAGAACACGAAGTATCCAACGTGACCGAGCCGATCCTCGACGTTATCGCCGAAAATCCACAGGTACAGCATATTGCCGAGCAGGTGCAGCCAGCCCCCGTGGAGGAACATGCTCGTCAACAGCGTCGGCCACGAGAACTCGCCAGGGACGACGCCGAAGACCTCGGTGAAGAGCTGCAACTCGGGGGTCGACAACTGGATTTCGTAGAGAAAGACGATCCCGTTCAGGGCCATCAATCCGACTGTCACATAGGGCGTCGTCCTGGATGGAATGACGTCGCTGATCGGAAACATGGCGAAAGTATAGCCACGGACGGGGGCTCTTTTGCGTTCGAGGGGGGACGGCCCGTATAATCGAAGCGAAGATGTTTACAACCGGGCGGTTCCTTCGCGGATCCCTCGGCCTGTGGTTTCGGGTCGTTCTCACGCTGTACGTGCTCGCGGCAGCGCTGATGCCGTTCGCGCACCACGACCTCGTCTGCCATCTCAAGTCCACCACCCATTGCACGACATGCACCGTCGGCTCCTCGGCTGAGACTGCCGCGGACCCAGCGGTTCCTGCCAGTTTCTCGTTCGTTGATGCCGGCGCCACCGCAGGCGGCCCGGTCGATTCCCCGTGCTCGGCGGCCCGCCGGCCCGCCTCCGGCCGCGCGCCTCCCTCGTTCGTCTGAACGAGCCATTTCCCAAACAGGTGTCAGCCCGCGTGGATCCCACTCGCGGGACGTGTCATGCCATAGCCAGACGGGGCTGGAGGTGATTGTGATTGTGATTGCCATGTGTGCATCGATCCGGCGTGTCACGACGTGCGCGTGCGTCGCCGGTCTCTCATTGGTCGCAGTTCCCGTTCTCGCGCAGACGCCGCCGGGAGGCGCGCAAGCGCCGGCGGCCGGCGCCGCACAGCCGGTGGACGCGCAGCAAGTGCGCCTGGAGCTCGAGCGGCTGCGTCAGGAGTTCGAAGCGATTCGTGACTCGTATGGGGCCAGGCTCGCTGCGCTCGAGGCGAAGCTGGATGCCCCGATCCAATCCACCGCCGCGCCGGCAGTGTTGGCTGGGCAGCCGTCGCCAGGAGCGCCACCCGGCGCCGTGGAGGCGCCCCCGGGTGCCGGCGAACCGCAAGGCACGTTGCCGGTCTATGGCAACAGCAGCGCGCTGTCCAAGATTTTCAACCCTGACATCGCCGTCATCGGCAATTTTATCGGGGCGGTTGGAGAAAACACGGTGGATCGCGCGCCCGCGCTCGACATGCGTGAAGCGGAGATGTCGCTGCAGGCCATCGTCGATCCGTACGCGCGCGCGGATTTCTTTCTCGCGGCATCCGCCGAAGGGCTGGAGATGGAAGAAGGGTTCGTGACTTTCACGAATCTTCCTGGCGGGCTGTTCGCCAAGGTCGGAAAGATGAAACAGCAGTTCGGGAAAGTGAACACGCTGCACGCCCACTTGCTGCCGTGGGTCGATGTGCCCCTCGTGACGAAGAACCTGCTCGGGGGCGAAGAGGGCCTGAACGACTCTGGCCTCTCCGTCTCGAAGCTCGTGCTGAATCCCTGGTTCTTCCTCGAAGCGACCGGTGAGGTCTACCAGGGAAATTCCGGCGTCTTCCAGACCCACGAGCGTAGCGACGTGAGCTGGCTCGGCCGGTTGCGTGGATACCGGGACATCACGGAAGGGACCAACCTCGACGTCGGTGCGTCGTTCGCACGTGGCCACAACGACGTGGGTCCCGATTCGACGACGCGGTTGTTCGGCATCGACGCAACCGTACGCTATCGGCCTCTTCGCCGCGCCATCTACCGGCGGTTCCTGGGACGTACGGAGCTCATCTGGAGCCGCCGTGGCCAGGAGGAGCGCGACGTGTCCGCGTTCGGCATGTACCTCAGCGGTGACTACCAGTTCGGGCGGCGGTGGTTCGCCGGCGTCCGTTTCGATCGCTCGGAGCGAGCCTACGATTCATCGCTCGTCGATCAGGGGCCATCAGTCATGCTCACCTACCGGCCGAGCGAGTTCAGCCAGATCCGCGGGCAGTTTCGTCGAACGAAGTATGCGGAAGGTGTGACCTCGAATGAGGCGCTCTTCCAGTTCCTGTTCTCGATTGGCGCGCATGGCGCGCACGTGTTTTAAGAGGGACCACCACCATGAAACGACGCATACAGATCGCCGCGCTTGCGGTCGCGATGCTCAGCACCGCGAACGCGCACGCGGCCATCAACGTTGTCACCTCGACGCAGGACCTCGCGGCAATCGTCAAGGAAATTGGCGGCGACCGGGTCACCGTCGAGTCGCTGGCGAAGGGCTATCAGGATCCGCACTTCGTGGAGGCGAAGCCGAGTTTCATCCTGAGATTGAATCGTGCAGATCTGCTCGTCGCCGTCGGGCGGGAGCTGGAGATCGGGTGGCTCCCGGCGCTCATCACCCAGAGCCGCAACTCGAAGATCCAGCCGGGCAGCGCGGGCTACCTCGACGCGTCGCAGAACGCGAAGATCCTCGACATTCCAACGGGGCCGATCACGCGTGCGATGGGAGACGTGCATCCGCAGGGGAACCCGCACTATTGGCTCGATCCCGGCAACGGGCGACGTATCGCACAAGCGGTGCAGGGAAAGCTTACCGAGTTGAGCCGGGGGGACGCGGCCTATTTCGCGCAGCGGTACGCGGATTTCGACCGCCGGCTGAGCGAGGCGACCACACGATGGAAGGCGGCGATGGCGCCCTATAAGGGGCTCAAGGTCGTCACTTACCATCGCTCGTGGACGAACTTCGCGGATGCCTTCGGTCTCGATGTCATTGGATTCGTCGAGCCGAAACCGGGCATCCCGCCGTCGCCTGCGCACACCCTCAATCTCGAGCAGGAGGTGAAGCGGCAGAACGTCAAACTCGTGCTCGTTGAACCCTATTTCGACCTGAAAACCCCGAACGCCATCGGCCGCGACACGGGGGCGCGGGTACTCGTGATGCCGCCGTCGGTTGGTGGTGTCAAGGAAGTCAACGACTATTTCCAGTTGTTCGACTACGACATCAATCTGCTGGTGAGCGCAATCAAGGCCCTGGGGGGGCGTTAGCCGTGGGCGATCTATCGATCTCCCAGATCGTCGATTTTCTGGCCGCGCCGTTCGTCGCGAGCCTCATCCTGACGGGGATCCACGCCTATCTCGGCGTTCACGTCGTGGAACGCGGCGTGATTTTTGTCGATCTGTCGCTCGCGCAGATTGCCGCACTCGGGGCCACTATCGCGATTCTGCTGCCGTTCTCAGGAGGCGATCCGCACGCGCCGTCGGTGTACTGGGTGAGTCTGGCCTTCACGTTCATCGGCGCGGCAATTTTTTCCATGATCCGAGGGAGGCAGGCGAGGATTCCGCAGGAAGCGATTATCGGCATCACGTATGCGGTGGCGTCCGCCGCCGCGATCCTCGCGATGAGCAAGTCCACTTCGGAGTCGGAGCACCTCAAGCACATGCTCGTCGGCAACATCATCGCGGTGTCCTGGAGCGAGGTCATCAAGACGGCGCTCCTGTACGGAGCGATCGGGATCTTTCATTACGTGTTCCGGAAGCCGTTCCTCGCGATCTCGATGAACCACGATCGCGAGGATGCAACCGGGCTGAACGTTCGCTGGTGGGACTTCCTCTTCTACGCTTCGTTCGGCGTCGTGGTCACCTCGTCGGTCGGAATCGCCGGAGTGCTGCTGGTGTTCTGTTACCTGATCGTGCCGTCGGTCGCGGCGATGCTGTTTGCCGACACGATCGGCAAGCGCCTGGCGATCGGCTGGGCGATGGGAACAATCGTGTCAGCGCTTGGAGTGTATTTTTCTCTAATCCTCGATCTGCCGACAGGCGCGACGATCGTCTGCACGTTCGGCATGGTGCTGATCCTGATGTCGATCGTCCGAGTCCTGATTCCGCGCACGCCGGGTCCGGCCCACGCGCTGTAGCGGACGAGCGAGGTACGTGAAGGCGATCAGCGCATATAATTCGTGGGATGCAGTGCCGGAACTGCGGAACTGAAATCGCGGACAAGGCGATCGTGTGTTACCGCTGCGGGGTGGGCACGAGCGATCCCGTCCGGAAACCCGTGCCGATCAGGCCATCCGGCCGCGGACCCTCGCTGGTCGCCGGCATCGTGCCGCTGCTGCTCGCCCTCGTTGCCCTGGTCATGGCTGACAGGTCCGGATATCCGGAGGAACTGTCCACCGCGGCGATGGTGCTGGCAGGGCTGGGCGTCCTCCTCCTGATCGCTCGCATACTTCGACGCCGCTGAGGTACACTCGCCCGATGCCTGAGGCTCGCCTGGAAGTCACCGACGCCCTGGGCCAGCGCGTCGTACCCATCGAGAAAGCCCCGTTCGAGATCGGCCGCCGGGAGACGAACGACCTGCGGCTGGCCGGCAGCGAGGTCTCGCGCGATCACGCGGAGATCGTCGCCGGCCCCAACGGCGGGTTCGTCCTGAAGGATCGCGCGTCGCGCTACGGCACGTACGTCAACGGCGACCAGGTGACCGAGCGGCCGCTTGTCCACGGCGATCGTATCCGGCTCGGACGCAGCGGCGGTGCCGAGATGCTGTTTCTCGTCGCCGACAGCGCGCGGCCGGCCGAAAAGCCATCCACCACGACAGCCATCGGAGATCTCCGCCAGATTGCGGCGCTGCTGGAGGGGCTGCGTGCACTGGGATCGGGACGCGTCCTGGACGACGTGCTGTCGCTCGTGCTGGATTCGGCGATCGATGTCAGCGGAGCGGAACGTGGATTCATCATGCTCGCGTCCCAGACGGGCGAGCTCGAGTTCAAGATGGCGCGCGGACGCGGACGGATGACCCTGTCAGGCGGCAGCTTCGCGACCAGCCGTAAGATCCCTGAAGAGGTGTTTCGAACGGGGGAGCCGCGCCTCGTCGCCGATCTCCTCGACGGGGAGCTGGCCAACGTGCACATGGGCACTGTCGCGCTCGGCATCCGCAACGTCCTCTGCGTGCCGCTGCGGCTCGTCCGGTACCTCGACAAGGCCGAGGCCGCTGACGTCGAACGGGAGCGGCGCATCGGTGTGCTGTATCTCGACAGCCGCGAAAAGGCCGTGCTGATGTCCGGGTCAACGCGCGCGGCGCTTGAAACCCTGGCGACCGAAGCCGCCGTCGCGATTGAAAACGCCCGGCTCTATCGCGAGACGATGGAGAAGGCGAAGATGGAGCAGGAGATGCGGATCGCCGCCGAGATCCAGCAGGCCCTGCTGCCGAAGATGGCGCGCACCGGGTCGTTTTTCACGGCGGCCGCCGCGTCGATTCCGTGCCGCTCGATCGGCGGTGATTTCTACGACTACGTCGATTTGCCAGACGGTGCGCTGGGGTTCGCGCTGGGCGACGTCGCCGGCAAAGGGCCCCCGGCGGCGCTCCTGAGCGCGATGATGCAGGGCATTTTCGCCGCGCAGGCCGCGTCAAGCGACTCACCGGCGCAAACCATCGGCCGTGTGAATCTCGCGTTGTACCGGCGCGGGATCGAGTCGCGGTTCGTCACACTGATGTACGGGGCCCTGGGGCCGGAGGGCCTCCTCACCTACTGCAACGCCGGCCACAATCCCCCGCTCATCCTGTCCGGATCGGGATCGGAGCCGGCCGTGCGCCGGCTCGAGTGCGGCGGACCGATCGTCGGGCTGTTCGAGACCGCCACCTTCGAGGAAGAGACCGTGAAGCTGACGGCCGGCGACTGGCTGATCGTGTTCAGTGACGGCGTCTCGGAGGCGATGTCGGTCAGCGGCGACGAGTACGGCGAGAACCGCATCGTGTCGTGCGCTGAGCAGAACAAGAGTTTGGAGCCCCGGCAGCTCCTGGAGGCGCTGTTTGCGGACGTCCGCGCGTTCACCCGCGGCGCCGCGCAAAGCGACGACATCACCGCCATGGTGCTGAGGTACGGAGGATAAACAGGTGAGGCCGCTCGCGTACCGCTCGCGCATCGCCGTGGCCGTGTGGGTCGTGCTTGCCGTCGCGCTCTGGAACGCTCTTTTCGAAATGATGGTCGTCCGAGGCGTGAAGGAATACCTGTTTCGCGCGGCGCTCCACGACGCGGGACGCCGCCCGTTCACGCCCATTGCCGACGTCATGGACCCCGCCGTCTACCACGCGACCTGGGTCGCCACCCTCTGGACGTCCGTCATTGTTCTCGCGGCGCTCCTGACCATTCGTTTCGTCAGCCGCCCAGCCGCCACGCAATGACTGACGCGTCGGGGTCGAGGCGAAGCCTCTCCCCCTGAACCCTGATCTGAGCCCTGAGCCCTTTGGAAATGCATCCGCTCATTCACGACTGGAACCGCACCGTTGAAGGCCCGCGCGGCGTGGTGCTGCTCAATGACGAGACGCTGCGGGACGGGCTGCAGTCGCCGTCCGTGCGGTGCCCGAGCATCGAACAGAAGATCGAGATTCTTCATTTGATCGATCGTCTCGGGATCGACACGGCGGATCTCGGCCTTCCCGGCGCGGGCCCGCACGTCGTCCGGGACGTCGAGCGGCTCGCGCGGGAAATCGCGACCGAGCGGCTCGGGGTGAAGGCCAACTGCGCGGCCCGCACCGTGATTGCCGATATCCAGCCGATCGTGGAGATCTCGCAGCGCACGGGCATTCCGATCGAGTGCTGCACGTTCATCGGATCGAGTCCGCTGCGCCAGTACGCCGAAGGCTGGACGCTCGACCAGCTGCTGCGGCTGACCGAGGACGCCATTCGCTTTGCGGTTGCCGAGGGGCTGTCGGTGATGTACGTCACCGAGGACACGACGCGCGCGGACCCGGAGACCCTGCGCCTGCTGTATTCGGCCGCGATCCGCGCAGGCGCCTCGCGCGTGTGCGTGGCGGACACCGTCGGGCACGCGACCCCGGCCGGCGCGGCCGCGGTCGTGGGTTTCGTCGCGCACGTCGTGGAGGAATGTGGCGGCGGCGTGGGCATCGACTGGCACGGCCACCGCGACCGCGACTTCGCCGTCGTCAACACGCTGGCCGCGCTCCAGGCCGGCGCGACACGGCTCCACGGCGCCGCGATCGGCATCGGTGAGCGGGTCGGCAACACGCCGATGGACCTGCTGCTCGTGAATCTCGTGCTGATGGGTTACATCGAGCGCGACCTTTCGGCGCTCGTCGAATATTGCGAGGCGGTCTCGGCCGCGACCGGTGTGCCCATTCCTGCCAACTATCCCGTCGTAGGACGCGACGCGTTTCGCACGGCGACCGGCGTTCATGCCGCCGCGGTGATCAAGGCCTTTCGCAAGGGCGACCACACCCTGGTGGACGCGGTGTACTCCGGCGTGCCGGCGAGCATGGTGGGACGGGAACAGGAAGTCGACGTCGGTCCGATGTCGGGCCGATCGAACGTGATGTTCTGGCTGGAAAAACGCGGGATCCCGGCGAGCGACGAGGCGATCGATCGCATCTTCGCGAAGGCGAAGTCGTCTGCGTCAGTGCTGTCGGAGGAAGAGATCAGGGCTGAGCTTCGCGGTCGTGGATAGCCACTCCTCGATTTCCGGCAGCGCCGCAATCAGCACGTCACCCACTACCTGGAGGCTCGCCGCCGCGACGTTGTCGAGCGTGTCGTCCGGTGTGTGCCAGAATCGCGAGGTTGCGTCCGGGTACTCGAGGTCGATGAGGTCCACCGAGGGAACGCCGGCTGCCAGAAATTCCAGGTGATCGTCCTCGATCGGTGTGGTCTCGTTGACGAACTCGCGGTGGTTCAGTCGTTTGGCGGCGCTCCAGATGGTCTCGGTGAGGTACGGCGTCGAGTGGCTCTCGCGCTTGATTACGAGGTTGCGGTCGCCGATCATGTCGACCAGCACGAACGCCCGGATGTCCTTGAGCGTGCCGTTTCTGCGCGCCGCCTCCACGTAGTACCGGCTGCCGTACGTGTGGTCGGTTCCCCGCCATTCCACCAGGGATTCCTCGCCGTCGAGGAAGAGCAGCTCGATCGGGAGGCGATTGGCTCGCGACCTCAGCGCGCGCGCGAGCTCGATGAGAAACGCCGCGCTCGAGCCGCCGTCGTTGGCGCCGACGAATGTGAAGTCCTTGAACAGCTTGGTGTCGTAGTGGCCGCCAATGATCAGCCGGCCTCCGGATTGCCCCGGCCCGGCGGCGGCTGCACGGGCTGCCGGTAGCGTGGCCCGGAGGTTCACCATCTTCACTCGGCCAAGCGGGGTCGCCGCCTCGAACGGCTGCTCTTCGACCGTGAGCCCCGCGGCCTGCAGCTGCTTCGTGATGTAATTCCGCGCCGCCTGCCCACCAGGGCTGCCGGCGACGCGCGGACCGATGGCCACCAGCTGCCGCACGTCTTCGTAGGCGCGCGCCCCGTCGAACCTCGGAGTGGCCGGCTGCTGCGCTGCCTGGAGGCAACCGACCGCCGCGAGGGCGAGCAGGAGTGCAGAGGTGTGTTTAGACATACTGTTGGCGCGAGCGGAGGCAGCGGAGGTCTCCTCCACCATTCATCGTCTTTTGTCGCGACTCACGTAGTCTCTCTTTCCCGGCCCGATATAGATCTGTCTCGGCCTTGCGATTTTCTGCTCGGGGTCGGTGAGCATCTCCTCCCACTGGGCAATCCAGCCGGCCGTACGCGGAATGGCGAAGAGGACCGGGAACATCGAGACGGGAAAGCCCATGGCCTGGTAGATGAGGCCCGAATAGAAATCCACGTTCGGATACAGCTTCCGCGTGACGAAATACTCGTCCGAGAGCGCGATTCGTTCGAGCTCGAGCGCGATGTCGAGGAGCGGGTTCCGGCCAGTGACCTCGAATACCAGGTCGGCAATCCGTTTGATGATAGTCGCGCGCGGGTCGTAGGACTTGTACACGCGGTGGCCGAATCCCATGAGGCGGCCCTCGCCTCCCTTGACGCGCTTGATGAAGGCAGGCACGCGATCGATGGAGCCAATTTCGGTCAGCATCTGCAGGACGGCTTCATTGGCGCCGCCGTGCAGCGGTCCGTACAGCGCCGCCGCCGCACCGGCCAGCGACGAATACGGATCGGCGTGCGAGCTCCCGATGCCCCGCATGGCGTGCGTGCTGCAGTTCTGTTCGTGATCCGCGTGGAGGATGAAGAGCACATCCAGCGCGCGTTCGAGGACCGGATGCGGCTTGTAGCGCGGTTCGGTCATCTTGAACAGCATGTTCAGAAAACTTCCCGCGAAACTCAACTCGTTGTCGGGGAGCACGTACGGGCGGCCGATCGAGTGTCGAAAGGCGTACGCCGCGATGCTCGGCACCTTGGCGATGAGCCGGACGGTCTGCAGCCGCCGCGACGCCTCATCGTGGATGTTCTTGGCGTCCGGATAGAACGTCGAGAGCGCGCCGACCGCGCTCAGGAACATCCCCATCGGGTGGGCGTCGTATCGGAACCCCTCGAGAAACTTCTTGATGTTCTCGTGCAGCATCGTGTGTCGGGTGATGTCGGTCACCCATTGTTCGAGCTGCGGAGTGGTCGGCAGCTCGCCGAAGAGAATCAGGTAGGCGGTCTCGAGAAAGTCGCTGTGTTCAGCCAGCTGCTCAATCGGAAAGCCGCGATACAGCAGGACCCCGTGGTCGCCGTCGATGTACGTGATCCGGCTGCGGCACGACGCCGTGGTCGTGAAGGCCGGATCGTAGGTCATCATGCCGAACTCGTCCGGCGTCACCTTGATCTGGCGCAGGTCGAGCGCGCGAATCGTGCCGTGCTGGATCGGGATCTCGTATTTCCTGCCCGTGCGGTTGTCGGTAATCGTGAGCGTATCGGCCATGTCTACTCAGCGTCTTCTTCGTCAACAGGCACCGGAGGCCCCGGAACGCGGTAATCGCCCGACAGCCAGCGGCCGAGATCAGCCAGCTTGCAGCGCTCGCAGCAGAACGGTCGCCAGGCCGGGTGGGAGGGCCGGCGCCGGCAGTACGCGCAGGGAGTATCGGGCTGCACCATGTGCAACCCGTGTATTGTATCTGATGAAAATGCCGATGGCCCGGCAGGGCCACCCGCGAGGGAAGGCCGGACCTACATGCCGGGTTCGTTGACGTGGTGCCGCACGTCCTTGGCCAGCACCATGAAGATCACGTCCTCGGCGACGTTCGTGGCGTGGTCGCCGATGCGTTCGAGGTGCCGTGATACCAGGATCAGATCGAGCGCCGGTTCGATGGTGGTCGGATTCTGCAACATGAACGTCAGGAGCTCCCGGAACACCTGCGTCTTCAGCGCGTCCAGCCCATCGTCGGCATCGAGCACCGCCTGCGCGAGCGCGGTGTCGCGGCGGACGTACGCGTCGAGCGCATCGCGGAGCATGGTCTGGGCAATGGTCGCCATGCGCGGGATGTCGATGAGTTCCTTGACGGGAGGATGCCGCATGTAGCGGACCACCGCCTCGGCGATGTTGATGGCCAGGTCGCCGACACGCTCGAGATCGGTGTTGATCTTGACCGCCGAGACGATCGCGCGGAGGTCGACCGCCATCGGCTGGTGAAGCGCCAGCAGGGTGAAGCAGCGATTGTCGATCTCGATGTGCAGCTGGTTGATCGGACGATCGCCCTGGATCACGCGGGCCACCGCTTCCGAATCGCGCCGGACGAGCCCGTCCACTGCCGCACGCACGCGGTCTTCGGCCAAGCCGCCCATCTCCAGGAGGCGGGTCTTCAGCTGTTCCAGGTCGGCTTGGAAATGTCGGACCGTGGTTTCGGACACCGTTGAATCCCTAATCCCTAATCCCTAATCCCAGCGGCGGCTAACCAAATCTTCCCGTCACGTAATCTTCCGTCAGTTTCTCGCCCGGGTTGGTGAAGATTCGCGCGGTCGGTGCGTATTCGACGAGCTTTCCGAGCCAGAAGAAGGCCGTGCGGTCGGAGACCCGGGCGGCCTGCTGCATATTGTGCGTGACGATCACGATCGTATATCGAGTTTTCAGCTGGTAGACCAGCTCCTCGATGCGCTGGGTGGCGATGGGATCGAGCGCGGAGGCTGGTTCGTCCATCAGGAGGATCTCGGGCTGGATCGCCAGGGCGCGCGCGATGCAGAGGCGCTGCTGCTGGCCGCCGGACAACGCGAGGGCGGATTCGTGGAGCCGATCCTTGACCTCCTCCCAGATTGCCGCCGCTTTGAGGCTTTCCTCGACCCGTCCGTGGAGCGCCGACCGGTTTCGAGCAAGCCCGTTGATCCGTAGCCCGTACGCCACGTTCTCGAAAATCGATTTCGGGAACGGATTCGACTTCTGGAACACCATGCCGACGCGGCGTCTGAGCCGCACCACGTCGTTCCCGGGGCCGTAAATGTCGTCCCCGTCAATCAACACCTGCCCCTCGACCCGTGTGCCCGGGATGATGTCGTTCATCCGGTTGAGCGTGCGAAGGAAGGTGCTCTTTCCGCAGCCCGACGGCCCGATAAAGGCCGTGACGACGTTCGGCTGGATCCCGATGGTGATGTCTTCGAGCGCCCGCTTGACGCCGTAAAAGAAATTCAGATTCCGGACGTCGATGAGTGGAGCCCGATCCGGCGGCGCGGCCGTGGCAGGTGACGTTGGCGTCACGGACGGTTGCGGTGGGGACGTTTGAACAGCAGGCATGCCGGTCGAATCAGGGTACCGGCCAGGCATTTCATTCGGATTTCCTGACTGTAAATTCGGTGTAACAGGACATCCTCAGGGCTCAGGGCTCGAGGCGGGGCGACGCCGCTTCCGACTCGGCGAGAAAGGCGCCTATTTGGCGGCGCAGCTCATCCTGGATCACGTCCACCTTGCGGCGTGCGTCGAGTACGCGGAACCCAAACTAGCACCCGGAATGAACATCGCGGCGGCAATCGGCACCCGCAGCGCCATCAGCAGCAGCATGGCGCCGAACATCACGAGGC
>JANNHC010000660.1:0-26709 GCA_031404215.1 Acidobacteriota bacterium | reverse complement strand
GAAGATCGCGCCGAAGCGATAGGCGATATTGAAATACGGGTCGAGCGTCGTCGTGAGATCGAGCAACGGGAACAGGAGCCGGTACTTGGCGGCCGCCTGGGGGCCCGACAGGCGATCGCCGCCGTAATGCTGGATCGCACGGATCCAATACACGTCGGCGGCGATCGCATCGAACGCCAGCGTCATGCGTGACAGCGCGCCGCCGGATCGCACGTAGAGCAGCTGATCGCTCTGTCGCGCCTCGCGCGGATACCAGCGGTCCCGGGCGATCTGTAACGCAACCGCCGAGGCAAACGCCGCGGCCGCCAGCCCGACCAGCACGACCTCGCGCCTCACTTGAAATCCCGGCGCGAGAAGATGACCGTCGCCACGAGCAGCAGGGCCGCCACGTACGCCAGGCCGTAGGCCGTCGTGCTGACAAGGTATCCTGCCGTCACCGGCAGGCCGTGGACCACCTCCGTTTTCACATCGAAGGCGGACAGATCCGGCAGCACGTGGTAGACGCCGCGGGCCAGGAACACCGCGGCCCTTGATTCGACGACGCGGTCGAAATTTTTCAGGTCCGCGTTGAAATGCCCGGCGATGTAAAAGCCGAAGGTCAGCGCGGCCGAGAGGATGGGGGTGGAGAACGTCGAGAAAAAGAGCGCGACCGCGGTGACGAGCATCAGCTCGACAAAAATCAGGAAGATGGCTTTCAGAAGCGCGGGGTCCGTGCCCGGGGCATCCCAGCCGGCCCGGATGGTGGGAGGCTCGCTCCACACCATGTACGCCAGGATGATGTAGAGCGCAGCCGCCATAACGGTCACGTTGACGGCGAGCGTCAGCACCAGCCCCGCGTACTTGCCCGCGATGAACTGCGCGCGGCTCACGGGTTTCGAGAGCAGCGCGTAAATGCTCCGCCGCTCCACTTCCTTCGACACGAGCCCGATGCCGATGAAGATCGCGATGAACAGCCCGAAGACGGACGTGGCCGCAAGACCCAGGTCCTTGATGATCTTCACGTCCTGTCCGGCCGTCAGTTGCCCGATCAGATAGGACGAACCAATCAACAGCACCGCGAACAACACGAGGTTGTACGGCACGCGGTCGCGGACCGACTCGCGGAACACGTTGATCGCGACGGTCCTAATGGCCCGCACGGGAATCCTCGGCCAGCCCGGCGCGCGCGCCCGCACCCATTTCGGCGACCCGCTTCATGAAAAAGTCCTCGAGCGTGTCGCGCAGCGGATTGAGCGACACGAGCGTGGCGCCCGCGGCAGCGAGATCCCCGAGGATGCGATCCGGCGCCTGTTCGAGCGAGAGCTCCAGCGCGTAGCGCCCGGGGGAAATCTCCGTCGTCTGGCGGACCGAGGGTTTTACGCGCGCCAGCACCTCGGGCGTCAGGTTCGACACGACGAGTTCCCAGCCGTGCACCTGGAACGCGAGAATCTCGGTGAGCGTGCCCGACGCCGCCAGGCGGCCGCCGGCCACGACCGCGACCCGCCGGCACAGCGCCTCGGCATCGGCGAGGATGTGCGAGCTGAAAAAGACCGTGCGCCCCTGATCGCGGAGTTCGAGGATGAGCGAACGCACGTCGCGACGGCCGAGCGGATCGAGCCCCGACATCGGCTCGTCCAGGAAAATCACTTCCGGGTCGTTCAGCAGCGCCTGCGCGATGCCCACCCGCTGGATCATGCCTTTCGAGAACCGGCGCAGCTGCAGCCGGCGCTCGGCGCCGATGCCCACGCGATCGAGAAGCGCCGCGACGCGCTTGCGCCTGTCGGCGGCTCGATACCCGAACAGCTGGGCGAAGTATTCGAGCAGCTCTTCCGCCGTCAGATAGTCGTAAAACGAAGGATTTTCCGGCAGGTAGCCAATGCGCTGTCGCGCCGCGATGTCGCCGGCCGGACGGCCGAGGATCTCGGCACGGCCCGACGTCGGAAAAATCAGCTGCATGAGCAGCTTGAGCGTGGTCGTCTTCCCGGCCCCGTTGGGGCCGAGGAACCCGAACACTTCCCCCGGCTCGATATCGAGCGACAGGCGATCGAGCGCCCGATACTGGCGCTGCCGCCAGAAGCCGATTGCGTAATCCTTGGTGAGCTCCTGAATGCGAATCGCTGGAGGCATGGCCGTGGCGCGGGCGGCTTACTTCGCGCGCTGTAACTCCAGTTCGATGATCGCGTCGAGTCCGGCCGGATCGACGACGCCAGCCGGCAGCTTCCGGCTGTTGAGAAACAGGGTCGGAGTGGAACCCACGCCAAGCTGCCCGCCGAGATTGGCGTCGGCCCTGACTTCCTTCAAGGCGTCCGCGTAGCCGGCGTTGAAATCGCCGATGGCTCCGACGTCCTTCGCCGCGACGCGAACCGCGGATGGCGTCAGGTTTTCCTGGTTGGCGAACAGCCATTCATCCATCTGGGCGGCCCTGCCGGTCTTTCGCGCAAGGACAACCGCAGCGGCAGCCTCGCATGAGGCGCTGTGGGGCCCATTCGCCGCGTACGTGTTGCACTCCCTTTCGAGCGGAAAGTGCTTGAGCACGAAACGCACCTCTGGCTGCGTCGAGTATTTCGCGATGAGGCTGCGGTACGCCTCGTGCGCGGAGCGGCAGTGCGGGCACTGGTAGTCGCTGAATATCGCGACGAGCACCTTCGCGCCGTCCATCGGGATCGCCACGTCGGTCTTCGGCTGGAGGTCCCACCACTTGGCGATCTGGGCGCGCTGCTCCTGGTTGAGCGGCGTGAAGGTGGTGACCACCGGCCGCTGCGTTTCGCTCGGGAAAGAGGCGATCGCCGTGCCGGCGCCGAACAGGAACAGCAGCGCGAGCACGAGCGCCACGGGACTGGAGACGAGCGCGCGAACATCGCGCGGGAGACGGCGAGGCAGCGTGGTCATGGGAAAGGTCGTCGCTCCACCAGAAACGATGAATATGGCGATCACGGAGACGTACGTGATTGCGCACAGGACGCAGAACGTTTTCAACTGTACGTAGGACGCCCACCCGAGATACAAGATGAAGGCGAGGGCAACCGTGGAGATCGCGAAGATATACGCCGGAATTCCGTCCCGTACCGAAGACGAGGGCCTGCCGCCCATCCCGGCAAGGAGCACCACGAGCGCGAAAAAGAACACGCCGAATAATGCGACCGGGACACCCCAGAAGCTGCCGTACTGGCTCAAGTAGGCCTGCGTGCAGTTCACCGAGGCACTGACATCGCAGAAGCTGGAGTAGCCGGTGTCGGTCAGCAGGCGGTAGTGAACGTAGCTCGACGTCGAGGCCGCACCGAGTCCGAGCGCGGCAAAGGCCATCAGCAGCGTGCGACTCAATCTGGTCATGCTCGAGGGCATCAGTTTACTTCATTTCGACGCCGTGAGTCGGCGCCCCCTTCTCGGGCATGTCGGGCGCGAACGTCTGGGCGGCGTCCTCATAGAGGAGGCGATCGGTGTTGGTGGCGAAGTAGCGGCTGCCAGAAAGTCCCGGCCTCACCGGGTCGGCTGTCAGCTGGTAACTTTCGACCGGCATCACCCCCGTGCACGCCGGGCCGCCGTCGGTCACCTCCGTTCCTGCCATGGTGAACTGATATCCGCTCTTGACCAGGGGATCCACGCCGAGGTCAGGGCTGATAAACGGCTGGCCGGTCGAGGGTATCGGCGTCGCGAGGCCGGCAAGCGACGGAGCATACCGCTGATTGCCGCAGGCCTGCGCAAACGCGAATTGAGACTGGTTGACGGCCTGCAGGGTCGCGACCGCGGTCGATTCCCCGGCGCGGACCCGCGAACTCCGGTAGATAGCCATCGAGACCGACGCGAGGATGCCGACAATGGCGAGGACGATGAGCAGCTCGACGAGCGTGAAGCCCGCTGGATCGTGCGCGCGCGCTCGGAGTGACATGGACATCGCTCAATACCAGCCGGAACAAAAGAAAAGAGGGATGCCGGCTTTCGCGGGCATCCCTCTCTTGTAGCTCGAAATCGAGCCGGGCGCTACTGAATCGGAACGCCGCCGCCGCCGGGAGCCATCTGCGCCTCGGTTGGCGCGACGCCCGTCGGGTTGAAGAAGATCGTGCCGGCCGCGCTCGACGAGAAACCACGGTTGCCGGTCGTGCCGACCGTCAAGGGAACCGACGTCGCGTAGTAGTCGGTCTGCGTCGCCACGCCGTTGCAGTCGTTGGGACCCGCCACGCCGGCAGTCGCCGCCGCCACGAGCACGTTGTAGCCGCTCTTCACGACCGGGCTCGGCAGCGCGATGTCGCCAAGGTCGGGGGAGATGAAGCCTTGAGTTGAACCCGGGCACGGAGCGCCGAGGACTGGCAGAGTGACCGCGTAGCCACCCTGACCGGCCGCCGACGAGTAGCTCGCTTCGGCCGTGTTGATGGCGCGGAGCGAACCAATGGCGGACGATTCGTTACCCGACATGCGGGCGCGGAGAAGTCCGGGAACGGCAATCGCGGCGATGATGCCGATGATCGCGACGACGATCAGCAGCTCGATGAGCGTGAAACCCTTCTGGTTACGAACTTTCATGACTGTGCTCTCCTCAAAGTGAATTCGGTGGCCGCTTGGACTGTTATTGGTCGGTCGGCCCCACGGTGCAGCCCAGCGGCCGACGCAGCCCAGTGAGCAACGCGAATGCCACACAGCGATGCGCAAGAGGCATCACAGCTAAGCCAAATGTTTGCTAGGTCTTATGACGATAGTACGGGGGGCGCTGTTTGAAAATTTCTTGACAATTTTTGGTTCGACTGACAGTTTTTGTCAACCGCGGGTGGCGTTTAATGTCAACCGTAGGGCTCGAGGCTCCGGTCCGAGGGGCATGGGCCCGGGTCCTAAGCCCTGAGCCAGCTTTGGGTCCTGCCTCGAGCCTTGAGCCCTATTTCAGGTTGTACTTCTTCGTGTAATAGCGGAAGGACCGGAAGCTCATACCGAGCAGCTCGGCGGCCTTCACCTTGACCCCGCCGGCACGACGCAGCGCCTCGGCAATATATTCGCGCTCGATGTCCTGCACATGGCGCTCGAGGTCGAAACCGGCATCAGGAAATGCCTCGGCTGGCGCTCCGGCTGGGAGCGCCTCGGCCTCGTGAGTCAGCAGCTGTTCCGGAAGGCTCTCCAACAGAATGGTCGGTGTCTTTTCGAGCGCCACGGCCCGCTCCATCGCGTTTTCCAGCTCCCTGATATTCCCCGGCCAGGCGTGTTGCTTCAGCCGCGTCATCGCCGAGCCGGAGATACCGGTGATGGGTTTTCCCATCTGCTCGGCGAACCGGGCCACGAAATGCTCGGCCAGATGGGGAATGTCGTCGATCCGTTCCCGAAGCGCCGGGAGCCTGAGCGGGATGACGTTGATCCGGTAAAACAGATCTTCGCGGAACGAGCCCTCTGCCACCATCTTCGACAAATCGCGATTGGTCGCGGCGAGGATCCGGATGTCGGCGTCAATCTCCTCGGTGCCGCCGAGCCGGCGGAACTTCCGTTCCTGCAGCACCCGCAGGAGCTTCACCTGCACGACCGGGCTCATCTCGCCGATCTCGTCGAGGAAGATCGTGCCCTTCTCGGCCACCTCGATGAGGCCCTTCTTGTTGCTGTCGGCGCCGGTGAAGGCGCCGCGCATGTGGCCGAAGAGCTCCGAGTCGAGGAGGGTTTCCGAGAGCGCGCCACAGTTGAGCGCCACGAACGGCCGTTCGCGTCTCGGAGAGTTGACGTGAATCGCCCGCGCCACGAGCTCCTTGCCGGTCCCCGATTCCCCCGTGATGAGCACGGTGCTGCTCGTCGGCGCAATGGTCTCGACGAGCTGGAAGAGGGCCAGCATCGGCGAACTGGTGCCGATGATGCTGGAAAACTGGTGCGAGGTGCGCAGCGCGCGCTTCAGCAGCACGTTCTCCTGCTGCAGGCGCTTTCGCTCGAGCTCCCGGCCGACGCGCAGCCGCAGCTCGCTCGCCGCGTTGGGCGATTTGTGCACGTAATCGGCAGCGCCGAGCCGCAGCGCTTCGACAGCGGTTTCCGTTGAGGCGAACGCCGTCATGACGATGCTGACGATGTCGGGCGCAATGCGCTTGGCTTCGCGAAGCAGATCGACCCCGTTCATCTGCGGCATGCGGATGTCGGTGATCAGGATGTCCACACGCTCGCGCTTGAGCACTTCGACCGCTGCCGCTCCGTCCTCCGCGATGAGGACGTCGTACCCGTCGCGGCGCAGCACGATCGACAGCAGCTCGCGCATGGAGCGCTCGTCGTCCACGACGAGCACGCGCGCGGGCGCATGCGTCGGTGGCGCTGGGCCGGTCTGGACTTCGGTCGTCATGATCAGTTCAACACCGCGCCGGCATCGGCGCGCT
The DNA here is from genome assembly GCA_031404215.1 of Acidobacteriota bacterium. Classification (GTDB taxonomy): domain Bacteria; phylum Acidobacteriota; class Vicinamibacteria; order Vicinamibacterales; family 2-12-FULL-66-21; genus JALZOC01. Next base: position 20,407 of record JANNHC010000660.1, on the reverse strand, counting down.
CCGCCGACGCCAGGGGCAGCGTCACCTCGACCCGGGTTCCAACGCCGCGCTGCGACGTGACGTGCACTTCCCCACCGTAGTCGCTGACGATCCGATGGACGATCGCCAGGCCGAGGCCGGTGCCCCGCTCGAACGCGCCTCGGAACGGTTGAAAAATCGCGTCGAGCTCTTCGGGGGCGATGCCGACACCCTGGTCTTCCACCCGGATCACCATTTCTCCGGGTGAGCTCGCGTTCTCCTCGCGCCGCGCGAGCGACAGCCGCAGCTTCCCGCCGTTCGGCATCGCGCGGACGCCGTTGGTCGCGAGGTTCCAGACGACCTGGCGGATCTGGTTTTCGTCGGCCACGTACCAGGCCGGCTCCGCGGGCACGTCCACGTCGATTTCGTGGGCATCGCTCAGTTCCGCGTTGTTCTTCAGCAGACTGGCGGTATCCGTCAGGATCTGCCGTACGTCCACCCGGGCCGTGCTGAGACGCTGGGGCTTGGCATAGGCGAGGAAGCTGCGAATGGTCTCGTTCAGCCGGTCCGACTCGCGAAGCACGATGTCCATCAGCTGCGATTGTTCCGCCGTCAACGGTAGTTCCTGCCGGAGGATCTGAATCGATCCCGACATCGAGGCAAGGGGGTTGCGGATTTCGTGCGCGATGCCGGCCGCCATCTCGCCGACGGCTGCGAGGCGCTGCTGCACGCGCGCTTCGCGATCCTGCTTGCGCGACTCGGTGACGTCCTGGAACGTGAAGAGGAAGCCGGTCTCACCGCGCGGCGTGATGAGGAGCGCCGTGCTCAGACCGAGCTCGATCTGCACCGCGTCCCCGCGCGTGAAGGGGAACTCGACCCGCGGCAGCTTCGGCCGGCCTTCGCGCGCGCCGAAGAGCGCCGCGAGATCGCGCGGGAACTGAAGCACGTCCGCGATCGAATGGCCCGCCGCATCGGCGGCCGTGACGCGGGTGATGGCTTCCGCGGCGCGGTTGAACGTGAGCACGCGCCCGTCGATGTCCGTCGTGGCCAGCCCGCTCATCAGGCTGTCGATCACGTGCTGGCTGAACGCCTGCAGGTCGGCCAGCTGATTCGAGGTCTCGACCAGCTGCTCGTCGGCGCGCCGTACGCTCTCGGCCAGGTACCCGCTGAGCAACGCGACCGCAAAAAACCCGAAGAGGTTGAGGCCGACGGTGAAGAGCGCCACGCGGAACGGGGGGAGCAGCGCGTAAGTCGTGACGCCGGGCAGGAAACCTTCGCCGTAGTACTGCGCCAGCACGAGCCCGCTGTAGAGCAGCGAACTCAGGACGCCGACCATCATCCCGCCGCGGCGTGACTGGATCGTGCTCGCGGCAATGATCGGCAGGGTATAGAGCGACGAGAAATAGCTCGACACGCCACCCGTGATGTACACGATCGCGGAGACGATCACCGCGTCACAGCCGAGCTGCACGTCCACCATCCACCGGTTGCGCTCCGAGTGTTTGAGCAACAGGCTGTAGACCGCGGTCAGCGCGTAGGTAATCCCGATCAGCACGAAGAACGGATCGATCGGAAACGCGCCGGGAAACTTGAGCCGGATGAGCAGCGCCGAGCCAAGCAGCAGCGTGATCACCGCGGCACGGCCGGCAATCAACCAGAGAAGCTTGGCGCGCAAGGGGTCCATGTTCGGGCTACGTCAGCTTGCTGATCAGGTCGAAGATCGGCAGGTACATCGCGATGACGATCCCGCCGACGATGACGCCGAGGAACGCGATCATGACCGGCTCCATCAGCGTCAGCAGGCCGGCGACGGCCGTGTCCACCTCGTCCTCGTAGAAGTCGGCAATCTTGGACAGCATCGCGTCGAGGGCGCCCGTGGTTTCGCCGACGTTGATCATCTGGACCACCATCGAGGGAAACACGTTCGTTTCACGCAGCGGCCCCGAGATCGTCTCACCGCGTTCGATGCTCGACCGCGTCGTCTGCACGGCGTCTTCGATGATGGCGTTGCCGGCGGTCCTCGCGGTGATGTCGAGCCCGTCGAGAATCGGGACGCCTGAGGCGAGGAGCGTCGACAGCGTGCGGCAGAATCTCGCGACCGCCACCTTGCGCAGGATGTTGCCAAGGATCGGCATCTTGAGGAGAATCGCGTCGATCACGTGGCGGCCGTTGTTGGTCCCGTAGTACGCCTTGACCGCGTATCCCACCAGGCCCCCCAGGATGATGAGAATCCATCCGTAGGCGACGAGCAGGTCGCTCGCGGCAATCACCACGCGCGTCGGCATCGGCAGCTGCGCGCCGAGGCCGGCAAACAGCGTCGCGAAGGTCGGAATGACCTTCCACAGGATCGCCGCCACGACGATGCCCGCAATCACGATGACCGCGACGGGGTAAATCATCGCGGACTTCACTTCCCCCTTCAGCTTGACGTTCTTCTCGATGTAGACCGCCAGCCGTTTCAGGATCGTGTCGAGAATACCGCCGGCCTCGCCGGCCGCGATCATGTTCGAGAACAGCGGATCGAACGTCTTGGAATGCTTCTTCATGGCGTCGGCCAGCGCCGCGCCCGACTCGACGTCTTCCCGCACTTTCAGGATCACCGCCGCGAAGTGCTTGTGCGGTTCCTGCTTGCCGAGGATTTCGAGGCACTGCACCAGCGGCAATCCGGCGTCGATCATGACGGAGAACTGCCGGGTGAAAATCGCCAGGTTCTTCGCCGGGACCGACTTGTTTTTCATCTGGCCCCGCGGCTTGGCGGCCTTGGCGGCTTTCGCCGCCTTCGCCGCGTCGATCCGCGTCACCATGATCTGCTCGCGCCGCAGGGCGGCGACCGCCGCATCCATCGTGTCGGCGATCCGTTCGCCAGTCACCGTCTGGCCTGCGCGCGTGCGTCCCGAGTAAGCGAATGTAGGCATCACTCAGCTCCCAGCTTCCAGCTACCAGCTCCGAGGCTTCAATTTCTTATCTCGCCGGCGGCCGCGGCGGCAGTCCCGACCCGGGCCGCGTCATCCCGGCGCCCGGCACGACGCCGGCGCCGCGGCTGATCATCTGTTCCAGTTCGTCCTTCAACGACGACGCCGACATCGCGGACTCGAGGGTAATCAACCGCTTCTGGTACAACGTCGCGAGCGACTGGTTCATGGTCTGCATCCCGAACTTCTCCTGCCCGGTCTGCATCGTGGAGTAGATCTGGTGCACCTTGTCGTCGCGGATGAGATTCCGGATCGCCGGCGTCGGGATGAGCACCTCGAGCGAAATGACGCGGCCCGTGCCGTCGGCACGGGGAAGCAGCGCCTGGCAGACGATGCCTTCGAGCACGAGCGAGAGCTGCGTCCGGATCTGCCCCTGCTGGTGGGCGGGGAACACGTCGATGACGCGGTTGATCGTCTGCGCCGCCGAGTTCGTGTGGAGCGTCGCGAACGTCAGGTGGCCCGTCTCCGCGATCCGCAGCGCCGACTCGATCGTCTCGAGGTCGCGCAGCTCACCGATGAGGACGATATCGGGATCTTCGCGGAGCGCCGCGCGCAGCGCCACGGCAAACCCGTGCGTGTCGCTGTGGACCTCGCGCTGGTTCACGATACAGCCCTTGTGGGCATGGATGTACTCGATCGGATCCTCGATCGTGAGGATGTGCTCCCGTCGCTCGGTGTTGATCTTGTCGATCATCGCCGCCAGCGTGGTGGACTTGCCGCTGCCCGTGGGGCCCGTGACGAGGACCAGGCCGCGTGGGCGATCGGCGAGCGTCGCGAGCAACGGCGGCAGGCCCAGCTCGCTGAATCCCTTGATCTGCTCCGGGATGACGCGATAGACCGCCGCGACCGCGCCCCGCTGGTTGAAGACGTTGCAGCGGAAGCGCGCGAGACCGCGGATGCCGAACGAAAAGTCCAGCTCCAGCGTTTCCTCGAAGCGCTTCTTCTGCGCATCAGTGAGCACGCTGTAGGCAAGCCCCTTCGTTTCCGCAGCACCCAGCATCGGCAGGTCGAGCGTCTGCAGCTTGCCGTGCACGCGAATCTGAGGCGGCGTCTGCGTCGTCAGGTGCAGGTCCGATCCGCTCAGCTCGACGAGCGTTTTCAACAGTTCAGGTAATGTGGCCAATATGCGTGACCTCTGAAATTTCGGCTCGTTGATTGGAATTCATTTCACCGTCTCCCGTACCACTTCCTCGATCGTCGTCACGCCTTCCATCACCTTGTGGAGGCCGCTGCGGCGCAGCGTGATCATGCCCTCCTCGACCGCCTTGCGCCGCAGCTCGAGGCCCGACGCGCCGACGAGAATCAACTCGCGCAGTTCCTCGCCGATTTCCATGACTTCATAGAGGCCGACGCGCCCCTTGTAGCCGGTCTTGTTGCACTTCTCGCAGCCGGTGCCCTTCTTGGGAATCACCTTCTGCGCTTCGTCGGAGGTGAAACCGGCCTCGACGAGCGCCTGCGGCGCGTGCGGCTCTTCGATCTTGCAGTTCGCGCAGATCCGGCGGACGAGGCGCTGCGCGCAGATGAGATTGACCGAGCTCGCGACGAGAAACGGCTCGATGCCCATGTTCATCAACCGGTTGATGGTGCTCGGCGCGTCGTTGGTGTGGAGCGTCGAGAGCACGAGGTGGCCGGTCAACGCCGCCTTGACCGCGATTTCCGCGGTTTCGAAGTCGCGGATCTCGCCAACGAGGATGATGTTCGGATCCTGCCGGAGGAAGGACCGGAGCGCCGCGGCGAAATTCAGCCCGATGTTCTCGCGTACCTGCACCTGGTTGACGCCGACCAGGTTGAATTCGACGGGGTCCTCCGCCGTCATGATGTTCGTCTCGGTCGTGTTGATTTTCGCGATCGACGAATACAGCGTGTTCGTCTTGCCGCTTCCGGTCGGCCCCGTGACGAGCACCATCCCCCAGGGCTTGGCAATCGCGACTTCCAGCTTCTTGAGCGACCCGGGCTCGAATCCGAGCTTTGTCATGTCGAGCATCAGCTTGTCTTTGTCGAGCAGACGCATGACGATCTTTTCGCCGAACAGCGTGGGCAGGCACGACACGCGGAAGTCGATCTCCTTGGTCTGCCCGTTTTCGGCGAAGCGGATCTTGATGCGGCCGTCCTGCGGCAGCCGCTTCTCGGCGATGTCGAGCTTGGCCATGATCTTCAGCCGCGACGTGATCGCGTCGCGGAATTTCATCGGCGGCGCCATGACGTTGTACAGGATGCCGTCGATGCGGAACCGGACGCGGAACTCCTTCTCGTAGGGCTCGATGTGAATGTCGCTCGCGCCCTTCTGAATCGACGACATCAGCATCAGGTTCACGAGGCGGATGATCGGCGCCTCGCCACCCTGGCGCTCGAGCGAGGCCACGTCGATCTGGTCCAGCTCCTCGAGCACCTCGACGTCGTCGTCGACGATGGCGGTCGTTTCCTCGAGGGCCTTGGTGACCATGTCGAGCGATGACGCGCTCGACATGACGTCGTGGCCGCCGCTCGTGATTTCACGCGGACCGCGGGCTGGTGCCTGGGCCGCGTAGTAGCGCAAGATGGCTTCGACGACCGCGGTCTCCGAGGCGACGACCGGCTCGACGTTGTACCCCGTCATGAACTTGATGTCGTCCATGGCGAAGACGTTGGTCGGATCCGTCATCGCGATCGTGAGCGTGGCGCCGGAGCGGCTGAGCGGGACGATCTGATACTTGTGCGCCGTTTCAGCCGGAATGAGCTTGATGATGCCGGGATCGATTTCGAACTGCGTGAGGTTGATGGAGGGAACACCGTACTGCTTGCTGAGGAGTGCGGTAATCTCTTCGTCTTTCACGAAACCGAGCTTCACCAGGTTGAAGCCCAGCTTGCCGCCGTTGCCTTTTTGATAGGTCAGCGCCTCCTGCAGCTGTGCAGGCGTAATGCGCTTTTCTTTGAGCAACAGCTCGCCAATGCGAACGGCCATCGTTCAGACTCTGGATCTGTGCTGACGCATGCCGCCGCACGTGCGGCGGAGCGGGTGGTTTCGAGGCTGGGGAATAGGGAGTGTGACACGGGTTGACATTTTTTGTCAAGACAGATCTGTCGTCTCGGCTCGCGGCCGGAGTCCTAATAGAGAAAACGGGCGGCAATGCCCCACCCCCGTTGGGCGCGGTCCGAGCCGCCTGTCACCTGAGCGTCCACGAGCACAGAACCCATCACCGCGTAGCTGCCGCCGGCGGCAACGACCGGTCGCATGGCCCCCGTGGTATCGACCCGTAACCCAGCACGCACAAAGGCCTTCCGTGACACGCGTCCTTCGGTTCCGGCCGCGAAGCGTCGAGCGTCACCGAAGGGGCCGTTCGCCCTGAGCAGGTCCAGATCGGCCGCAACGGCCCACCCGGCTGCCGGAACGAAGGCCACTCCGGCGCGCGCCTGCCGGCGGAGCGACAACGTTCCCGCATCCCCTCCCGTGGCGAAACCAGGCTCCATCAGGTTCCTCACCGTGAGTCCCGCCCTGAAGCGGCCGCTGCTGACCATCACGCCGACATCCGCGTCGAACTTGCTGGTGCCTCTGCCCCTCAGCTCACGCGCGTCACTGAAGAGCGCGTCACGGTCGCCATCCGGAACGACCATGGAGGAGGCCACGCCGCGCACGACTTTCACGGTGGCGCCCACGGCCACGCCGGGGGCAATCGACTGCAACAGCGTGGCGCCCGAGTGGTGGGTCGTGAGCGTGTCGAGCCGCACCTGACCCGGTCCAATAGGTTGTCGGCCGTCGCCCCCGGCCGCTGTAGGCAGCCGCACGGGATCGAGCGATGTCGATCGGAGCCGGTAGTAGGACAAGCCGAGTGCCGGCATGCCCAGCGACACCAACAATCCCGAGTCGGTCGCCGCGCCGTCAGGCTGCGCGTGACCGATCGTCGTGGTGGCGCGGTCGATTACCATCGTGAAGAGGTTGCCCGAGGCGAAACCCGCCGGATTCCAGTAGGCGGCGGACGCGTCGTCTGCGACCGCCACGAACGCGCCGCCCATCCCCGCGGCACGGGTCCCGACGGTTTCGAATGTCTGGCCGGCGGCAGAACTGGCCCACCCCGCCAGAGCCACAGCCAATGCCGTCCGGTGCAGCCTCGTGCTCATCTCACCGAGCTTAACGTACGGGTCGCCGCGTCGCTCCCGGCGTTGGTCCCTAAAGTCAACGAGTTACAGCTACTTGGCGGCCGCCGCCGCGAAACTTCTGGGCCGTAATTCTCGTATTTGCAATGCTAGAATCGGTCGAACTCGTGTGTGCGGTTTCGTTCGCGTGGAGCCTCCGTAAATTTTATGGCCAACTTACCTGTGCAAGCCGGGGCGACGCATGCCCCGAAGAGTCTCGCGGCCCGATTCGTCGGCATCGTCACGGCGCCCCGCGACACCTACGAATCGGTGGTCGCGCACCCGAAGTGGTTCGGCATGCTGGCGATCTTCGCGGTGGGGATGGGACTGCTCGTCGGCGGCTTTCTGGCGACCGAAGTCGGCCAGGACGCGTGGATCGACGCGGCCATGAACGGCCCGTTCTCCGGCCAGGTCAGCGATCAGCAGATCCAGGGCATGGAGAAGATGGCGCCGTATATCGGCTACATCACGGGCGCGTACATGCTCATCGGGATGCCGATCTTCATGGTGGTCCTGTCGGGCATCCTCTACGCGATTTTCAACGCCGCCATGGGCGGAAACGCGACGTTCAAGCAGGTCTTCACGGTCGTCGTCCATGCCTGTCCCATCGGGCTGCTGTCGCAGCTGTTCACGGTGCCGCTCAACTATTTTCGCGGCACGATGTCGAGCGCCACCAATCTCGGGGTGCTCCTGCCGATGCTGCCCGACACGTCGTTCATGGGGCGACTGCTCGGCATGATTGACCTGTTCCTGATCTGGCAATTGATTGTTCTGTCGATAGGGTTAGCGGTGTTGTACCGCCGCCGGACGCAGCCGATCGCAACGGCGCTGCTGGTCGTGTACGCCATGATTGCGGTGATCGTCGCGTTCGTCCGACGTGGAGCTGGGGCATGAGCCGGAACAAGAAGATTCTCATCGGTGTCGCGATCGTGCTCATGCTGGGCGCGATCGCCTATGCGAATGTGAGGTTCAGGCGCGTCGACGGCCTCGAAGTCACGACCGAAACCGTTCAGAAGCGCCGCCTGGAAGCGATCGTCTCCGCGTCGGGCAAGATTCAGCCGAAACGCGACGTGAACATCAGCGCCGACACGATGGGCCGTGTGACGGATCTGGCGGTCGACGAAGGGGTCCGCGTCACGAAGGGGCAGTTCCTCCTCCAGATCGACCCACGCAACCTGCGGACCGCCGTGCAACGAACCGAAGCGTCGCTTGGCGCGTCCCGCTCGCAGGTGGAGCAGCTGCGCGTTTCGATCGACAGCTCGAAGGTCGCGCTGAAACAGGCGGAAGACAATTACACCCGGCAGCAGAACCTGTGGAAGGGGGGGCTCACCACGCGCGAGACGCTCGAACGTTCGGAGAGCGAGTTGAAGCTCCGGCAGGCGGACCTCCGTTCCCAGGAGCAGGAGCTCCGCACCCAGCAGCTCCGCATGGAGTCGGAAAGCGCCACCGCCGCCAGCGCGCGCTTCGATCTGAGCAAAGTCCGCATTGAATCCCCGATCACCGGCATCGTGACGCGACGCAACATCGAAGAAGGGGAAACGGTCGTCATCGGCACGATGAACAACGCGGGAACGGTGCTGCTCACGATTGCCGACATGTCAGTCATCCAGGCGGAAGTGGAAGTCGATGAAACCGACATTCCGACCGTCCGCATCGGCCAAGCGGCGAAAATCACGATCGATGCGCTTCCGGGCCAGACGTTCACCGGGAAGGTGACCGAGATCGGCAACAGCCCGATTCAGACGGCCAGCGGCGCACAGACACAGGCGACGAACTTCAAGGTGGTCGTCACGCTCGACAAGGAGATTCCAGAGGTTCGCCCGGGCTTCACGTGCACCGCTGAAATCACGACGGCGGTTCGCGAGAACGCGGTCGCGGTCCCCATCCAGGCGACGACGGTGCGCGAACTGATTGTCGACGACAAGGGGAGTGTCGTTCGCCCCCCGGAGAACGAGAAGAAGCCGCGGCGTCCGAGCGCCGTGACCGCGCCAGCCGCTGAGCTGAAGCCGGGCCAGACGCTCAAGGAACTCGAAGGGGTGTTCGCGGTCCAGAACAACAAAGCGGTGTTCACGCCGGTGAAGACGGGTATCGCGGGAGAAAAGTACTTCGAGGTCCTGTCTGGCCTCAAGGAAGGTGATGCGGTCATTATCGGACCGTTCGCTTCGGTGCGCACGCTCGCCGAAGGGGCGGCGGTCAAGCCGAGCACTGCCACGGCCAAAACCAAACCGTGAACCAGTTCTACGAAGCGGCGGTCATCGCGCTGGGCGCGATCTGGGCGAACAAGCTGCGATCGTTTCTGACGGTGCTCGGAAACATCGTCGCGGTCACCTCGGTCATCGCCGTGGTGTCGCTCGTTCAGGGCATGAACGAGTACGTCACGAGCGCCATTCTCTCCGGTGTGGGCGCCGACAACTTCACGATTCAGCGGATGCCCGTGGTGCGCACCGAAGAGGACGAGGAACGCGTCCGCAATAATCCGCGTATCACGCTGCGGGAAGCGACGGCCGTCCAGCGCTACAGCGAAAACGTCGGGGCCGTCGCGGCGCAGGCCCAGTCGCGCGCCACGATGGCGTATGCCAGCGAGTCCGTTGACGGCGCGCAGGTGCAAGGCGTGTCGCGCGACTACATCTACTTCGGGACGTTCAACGCGGAACAGGGCCGGCTGATCAGCCAGGCCGAAATCGACGCGAATCGCCCCGTCACGGTTCTCGGGTGGGAGGTCGCCGACAAGTTGTTCGGACCGGCCGATCCGCTCGAGAAGTCCGTCAAGATCGGCAGTCTGCATTTCCGGGTTGTGGGGATCAGCGAAAAAAAAGGTGCCTTCTTCGGCAATTCGCAGGACAACTTCGCGATCATCCCGCTCGGCGTGTTCCGCAAGATGTTCGGGGCACGAACGTTCGGGATGCAGTTGCTCGTGAAACCGAGAACACCCGATCTCGTGAAGACGGCCATGGACGAGGCGACGGTGGCCATGCGCATCGAGCGCCGCCTCCGTCCGGCCGAGCCCGATAATTTCGGTATGTTCACGTCGGACACGTTCCTCGATCTCTACCACACGGCAACCAACGGATCTTCGCCGTGCTCATCGGCGTCGTGGGACTCTCGCTCGTCGTGGGCGGGATCGTGATCATGAACATCATGCTGATGGTCGTCAGCGAGCGCACGCGCGAGATCGGACTGCGCAAGGCGCTCGGCGCCCGGCGCCGCGATATCGTCTGGCAGATACTGACCGAGTCGGTGACGCTCTCGATTTTCGGGGGCGTCATCGGCATCATGCTGGGCTTCGGGCTGGCGGTGCTCATCAGCAAGCTGTCGCCGCTCCCGGCCTCGGTCCAGCTGTGGTCGGTGGCGATGGGCATCGGCATCACGGCCCTCGTCGGTCTGTTCTTCGGCCTGTATCCCGCGATGCGGGCCGCCGCACTCGACCCGATCGAGGCCCTCAGACGGGAGTGAGATGGCTGGCTTACGCTCAGGACTGCTCGGCGAGATTGTCACGATGTCGATCGACACGCTGCGCACGAACAAGATGCGCTCGGCGCTGACGGTGCTCGGCGTCGTCATCGGCATCACGTCGATCGTCGGGATGACGTCGCTCATCCGCGGGTTCGACAACTCGCTGCGCGAATCCATCAGCCAGCTTGGTCCCAACACCATCATCGTGCAGAAGTGGGGCGCACTCAGCTTCGCGTCTGGCAAGAGCTTCCTCGAAGTCGCGCGCCGCCCGAACCTGTCGAGAGAAGACGCGCTGGCGATCGAGCGCGACTGCCCGTCGGTGGCCCTCATCGACGTCTGGCTTGGCGCGATGGGGAACACGCAGTCCCGGATCTACTACAGACACGACAAGACAAAGGCCGTCGCGATTCTCGGCGCGACCGAGAACTGGGCATCGGTCAACTTCGCAAAGCTGGAGACGGGGCGGCTCTTCATGGCCGCCGAGGTCGACCACCGCCGGCAGGTGGTCGTGCTCGGGAAGAACCCGTGGGAGTCGTTGTTCCCCAATGTTGACCCGATCGGCAAGGTGGTGCGAATCGGCGCCAACGAGTTCACGGTCATCGGCGTGCTGGGCAAGCGCCCGAGCCCCGGTGGCTTCTCGACCGGCGCGGACGACTTCGCGGTGATTCCGTTCGGCACGCACGAAAAGTTCTACGGAAAAGTACTCAAAGGTTCTGCGCAGATTTCCGCGAACAGCTTCAATCCGGCGGTGTTCCGCACGGCAATGATTGCGGTCGTTCCGCGCGAAGGCATGCGCGACGACGCGATGCGCGAAGTGGAGGCGCTGATGCGCATCCGCCACAAGCTCAATCTCGAACAGCCGAACGATTTCGATCTGGCGACGCAGGATGCGGTGCTGAAGGTCTGGGACCAGATCAGCCAGGCCACGTTCCTGGCGCTCGTGGTGATCTCGTCGATCGCCCTGATGGTCGGCGGCATCGGCGTGATGGCGATCATGATGATCTCGGTCACCGAGCGGACACGCGAGATCGGCGTGCGCAAAGCCCTTGGCGCGCGGCGCCGGGAGATTCTCTGGCAGTTCCTCATCGAGGCGGCGTTCCTCACCTCCGCCGGCGGCCTGCTGGGGATCGTCGCCGGGAGCGGCATCGGCCTGGCCGTCCACTGGGTATCGGGATTCCCCGTCTCGCTTCCCTGGTGGTCTTTCGCGATCGGCATCGGTTTTTCCGCGAGCATCGGCATCTTCTTCGGCCTCTTCCCCGCCATTAAGGCGTCGCGCCTGGATCCAATTGAAGCGCTGAGATACGAATAGACTAGAGGTTGTAGGTTTTCGTTTTTCGGTTCAACACTGAGCCCTACACAGCGCCCGAGTGCGCCTGGCGACGGGCCCTGATTTACCACACGTGTCTTCCCGCGTTGGGTTCCTGCAACGAACTTGAGTATGATTTGCTTCTTGCGCGGGACCTCGAGTTCCTGACCCCTGCCTCGCATTCCCGACTTGCGGGCCACCTGGAGGGGTCCGGCGTATGCTGACCGGATTGATCCAGAGCGTACCGACATGATGCCCGTAAACGAACGGTCTGGAAACAGGCGGCTGGCAACGGTCAAGCGCGGTTCCCGGGAGTGACCCCAATGAAGGTTTACGACGCTCCGAGCATTAGAAATGTCGCCTTCGTCGGCCACAGCGGGGCCGGCAAAACGCAGCTGATTTCGGCGCTCCTGTTCGACGCGGGCGCGGTCAATCGGTTCGGGCGGGTGGACGACGGGACGACGGTCACCGATTACGACGAAGAAGAGATCGCGCGGAAGCACACGCTGGCGTGCAGCCTGGCGTACGTCGAGTGGAACAGGCACAAGATCAATTTCATCGACACGCCCGGGATGGCGAACTTCCTGAGCGACGCGCGCGCCGCGCTGCGTGTGTCGGATGCCGCGGTCGTTGTCGTCGATGCGGTGGCGGGGGTGGAAGTCTCGACTGAAAAAATCTGGGCCGCGGCTGAGGAGCTCGAGCTTCCGCGGATCATCGTCCTCAACCGGCTCGATCGTGAACGCGCGAGCCTCGACCGATCGGTCGAGTCGCTGCGCGCGGTGTTCGGCCGGACCGTTGTGCCGCTGCAGTTGCCCATCGGCGAAGAGAAATCGTTCCGCGGTGTTGTCGATCTCGTCACGATGAAGGCCTGGACGTTCGCGGCAGACGGAAGCGGGAAGCCGTCGGAAAGCACAATCCCGCCGGAGCTCGAAGCGCCGGCGCAAGCCGCACGCGACGCGCTGATCGAAATGGTCGCCGAGGCGGACGACACGCTCATGGAGAGGTTCTTCGATGCTGGGACGCTGACACAGGACGAACTGCTGCCAGGATTGAATCGCGGCATTGGTGCGGGACGCGTATTCCCCGTGCTCTGCGTGTCAGCCACGGCAAATCTCGGCATGCAGCCGCTGCTCGATGTCCTCGTCACCTGCGTGCCCTCGCCCGCGGAACGGCCGGTGAAGGGCACCGACATCAAATCGGGCGAGGAGATTCGGATCCAGACGGCTGACAGCGGACCGGCATCGGCGTTCATCTGGAAGACGGTCGCGGATCCGTTCGCGGGGCGCATCACGATGTTTCGCGTCGTGTCGGGCGCCCTCAAGGCCGATTCGACCGTCCATAACATGTCGAAAGACACGCCAGAGCGTCTCGGCCACCTGGTCCTGCTGCAGGGAAAAACGCAGACCCAGGTCCCGGAGATCAAGGCCGGGGACATCGGCGCCGTGGCGAAACTCAAGGACAGCCAGACGAACGACGTGATCGCAGACAAGGCCGTCCGGTTCACGCTCTCCGCCATCAAGTTTCCAGAGCCGGTGATCTCATACGCCATCGAGCCAAAGAGCCGCGGCGACGAGGAGAAGATCAGCACGGCGCTCCATCGCCTGCGGGAGGAGGATCCGACCATCAGCTACACGCGCGATGCCCAGACGAAAGAGCTGTTGCTCGCCGGCCAGGGACAGTCGCACATCGAGGTGACCGTCGCGAAGCTGAAGCGCCGGTTCGGCGTGGAAGTGAACCTCAAGCTGCCACGGATTCCGTACCGTGAAACGATTACCGCCGCGACCGAGGCGCACGGGCGTCACAAGAAGCAGACCGGCGGCCACGGCCAGTTCGGCGACTGCAAGGTGAAGTTCGAGCCGCTGGCGAGGGGCAGCGATTTCGAGTTCGTCAACGACACGTTTGGCGGGTCGATCCCCCGGCAGTACATCCCGGCGATCGAGAAGGGCATCCAGGACGCGCGGCTGCGCGGCTTCCTCGCCGGCTACCCGATGGTGGATTTCCGCGCGACGGTGTTCGACGGATCCTTTCACGCGGTGGACTCGAACGAGCTGTCGTTCAAGATGGCAGGATCCATCGCCTTCAAGGACGGCATGTCGCGGGCACGGCCGACGCTGCTCGAACCGGTGATGGACGTCGAAGTGTACGCCCCGAGCGATTACGCGGGCGACCTGATGGGTGATTTGAACAGCCGGCGGGGACGCATCGGCGGCATGGATACCCGGGGCGTCTCCACGATCATCCGCGCGAAGGTGCCGATGTCGGAGATGCTCACCTACGAGCAGCATCTCACATCAGCCACCGGCGGCCGCGGGTCGTACCACATGGAGTTCTCGCACTACGAAGAAGTGCCCGCGCACCTGCACGGCAAGATCATCGCCGCCGCGAAAGCCGAGCGAGGGCACGAGGCGGCAGAAGAGGTGTGATTGGCGGTGGTCAGAACGACGCACTGGGAAGCGCGGCTATCTGGCGAGGATGGTCGTGTCGTCCTTCAGGGCGCCCGGTGCGATGGACCGGTATTTGTCCGGAGACAGAACGACCTGGTCGATGCCGAGACCGTCTTCGCGAATCTGGATCCGGATCCGCTGCGTTCCAGACGCTGCAAAGTGGATCGGGGCTCCAAACGCCCGGTACCCGTTATCCTGCCAGCCCCAGCCCGAGACGCCGCAGCCGGTGCAGTCTTCGAGACTGACCCACAGGGCGTCGGCGCTGCCGATTCGATACGCAGCGATCCCGGTACTGGTGACCGCGCCATCGAACTGCACGAACACGGAATCGTTGGCCCAGGCGTTCGACTCCGCCTTGCCGCGCAGCCACACGTGATAAGGTCTGCCGGCTTCCGCTTGAAACGTCAGCTCGAAATAGTCGGCAGGCGCGGATAACGCGTGCGTAATTTTCGCGGCGCTTCGATTGGCATTCTGCAGCCGCGCGCCGCTGGCTGCGCTGGTGTCAGCGACGACGCTCCAGTTCCCGGCCACCACCGGCGACTGCGCGGCATACAGCACCACCTCGCCTGATGCGGACGGTGGCGGCTCGCCAGGGGGAACAGCCGCGGGGCCGGTGGCCGCGAGGATCGTCGTGTCGTTCTTCACGGCTCCGGGCGCTGACGTCAGGTAGGTCGCCGCCGACAGCACGATCTGATCGATGGCCAGGCCGTCCTCACGGACCTGCACGCGCAGGGTGTGCGTGCCCGCCGACGCAAAGGAGATCGCCGGACCAAGGACGCCCGCACCGTATCCGTTATCCTGCCAGCCCCATGCCGAGAGTCCGCACCCGGTGCAGTGCTCCATGCTGACCCACACGGCATCGGCCGTGCCGATCCGCCATGCGGCCGCACCGGTGTCGGTCACGCTGTCGTTGAATTGGACGTACACAGAATCGTTCGCCCAGGAGTCCCGTTCGGCGCGACCGCGGATCCAGATGCGGTAGGCCTTACCCGCATCGGCCTCGAACGTCAGCTCCGCGTACGACGCCGGCGCGCTGAGCGCGGTCGTGATTTTCGCGGCCCCCGTGTCCGGATTCCGAAGGTGAGCGCCTCCGGCCGCGCTGGCATCAGCCACGTTGGACCATGCGGAACCGGACATCACGGCCCGCGAGGCATACAGCACGATCTCGTTCTGTCCTCCCGCGGGCGGCGAATCCGGCTCGACCGCGGCCCGCAGGTTGAGGCGTCCTCCCGTGAGCGTTTTTCCCTGGAGCGAGGCCACGCGATCGGTCGCGGAGACGATCCGGTTCCTCAGCGCGGCGCCTGACAGGGCGCGGGCGGCGTTGACGAGCGCAAGCGCGCCCGTGACATGCGGGGCCGCCATCGACGTGCCGCTCAGGAACCCGTACCCGTTCTGCGGCGTCGTGCTCAGGATTGAGGAACCCGGCGCGCCAAGATCCACCGTCGCGGCACCAAAGTTCGACCACGCCAGCAGGTCGTCGCTTCGCCCCGTCGCCGCAACGGCTATCACCGCGTCGTACCCCGCGCCGGCAGTCGTGTCGTGACTCGAGGGATACTGCGGTATCAGATCGTTGTCATCGCCGGCGGCGTCCGCGCCCCCGTTTCCCGCCGACGCAACCAGCAGAATGTCGGCCTTCGCCGCCCGCACGATCGCGTCAAACAGCGCCTGCGAATAGCCTGAGCTCCCCCACGAGCTGTTCGCCGCGATGATGTTCAGATTGTGGCGGACCTTCAGGTCCACGAGGTAGTCGAGCGCCCGCACCGCGTTCGCCGTGGTTCCTCCCGATGGCCCGAGGAATTTCATGGGAATGACAGTGACGGCCCAGTTGATTCCCGCAACGCCAACGCCGTTGTCGACCTTCGCGGCGATTGTCCCGGCAACGTGCGTCCCGTGCGCATCGAGACCGGGGTCGGCCGGGGAGCCGTCATACACACTGTTGTCGTTCGACACGAAGTCCCACCCATGGACATCGTCGACGTATCCGTTGCCATCGTTGTCGAGGCCATCGATCGGATCGAACGGATTCGTCCAGATTGGTCCCTGAGGCTGCGCGCCGAGATCCTCGTGGAGCCAATCGATGCCCTCATCGATCACCGCGATGAAGACGGCCGCGGAGCCGAGTGCGCGCGTCCAGGCTTCCGGCGCGTCGATGTCGGCGTCGATCGTGCCCCCCGGCAATCCGGCGATCGCCTGGGCTGTGTTGTTGAGGCTCCACTGGTCGCTGAATCGCGGGTCGCTCGTGCACGCGCCCGCGCAGGGGACCGTGGCCGCGTGCGTGTAGATCCAGTTGGGCTCGACGTATTCGACCGACGGATCCGCCTGCAGTGCGCGCATCGCGGCCTGCACCGCGGGCCCCTGGGACAAGCGCAGGAGTTCGAGCTCTCCTTCCGCGCGAGCGCGCGCGGTTCGCGAAAGGCGTTCGACCTTCACGACGTTCGCACGCGCGTGGACCCGCCGCATGTCGCCGGCGATCGAGCCAGGTCGATACTTGACGAGAATCTCTCCGCTGACGGAGGCCGGCACGGCGCGACCCTGGGCGCCCGCCGTCGCCGAGACGGCGAGCCACGCCGCGCATCCCAGGCCGAACGCGGCCGCGATGCGGGCGGCGAGTCGAAGTTGGAGTGCGCGACTGCGGCTCCGGAGCGACGTGCGGGTGTGCATATGTCGCGGGTAGCTCTGCCTTGGGAGCCCGGCCGTATCGCCGAAAACGGAAAAGGCCCCGCCGGAATGGCGGGGCCTTGACGAAGAGGATCCAGTATCGCAGTCAGTTCGACGAACGGCAAGCAGAGCCGTTTCGAGGAGGGAAGTTGCTCCCGCTGGTCAGGGCTATGCGCCGCCCGCCTTGCGGGGTGCCCGAGGCGCGGAAGCCTTGCCCTTGGTCGTGGCGCGGCCGCCCTTTTCGCTTTTCAGCTGGCGCTTCGGCTTGGCCTTGTTCTCGGACGTGTCCTCGGCCCCTTCCTCGGCGTCCTCAGCCTTCTTGCCGCGGAGCCGCTCGGCCGCCGCGCGTAGACGGCCTCCGACACCCTGGGCCTTCACCTTCTTGGACGCCTCGGTCTTCTCGGCTTCGGCGTTCGGGTTGTACTCGCTGCCGACGAGCTCGATCTGTGCCACCTCGGCGCTGTCTCCCCGGCGATACCCAATGCGGAGTATCCGCGTATACCCGCCTGGGCGGCCCTCGAACCGCGGCGCGATGGTCTCGAACAGCTTGCCGACGACATCGCGATCCTGGATGTCGCGGAGCACCAGGCGGCGCGCGTGCAGCGACTTGCCGTTGGCCTCGCCGGCCGCGATGCCGCGCTTCGCGATCGTGATCAGCCGCTCCACGAACGGCCGGAGCTCTTTCGCCTTCGGGATCGTCGTTTCGATCCGTTCGTGGAGAAGGAGCGCGGCCGCCTGGTTACGCAGCATCGCGATGCGGTGCTCGGTAACGCGGCCCAGTTTCCGATGACTCACTCTGTGACGCATTTCAGTGATCCTTGTTGGCTCAGGGCTCAAGGCTCAGGGCCCTAAGCCTTCTCTATTCCTGGGCTTGCGTGGCCGGCTGGTCGAGCCGCATGCCGAGGCTCAGGCCCATGCCCGACAGGATTTCCTTGATCTCGTTCAGCGACTTGCGGCCGAAGTTCTTCGTCTTCAGCATTTCCCCTTCGGTCTTCTGAACGAGCTCTCGAATCGTGCGGATATTCGCGTTCTTCAGGCAGTTGTAGGACCGGACGGAAAGCTCCAGTTCCTCGACGCTCTTGTCGAGGTTCTCGTTGAGCGCGGCGCGGGGCGTGTCGGCCAGCGCGTCCTGCTGCAGGTCACCCACATCCTCGAGGTTGATGAAGATGTTCAGGTGATCGCGAATCAGCTTGGCCGAGAGCGACACGGCATCGCGCGGCGTGACCGACCCGTTGGTCCACACGTCCACGGTCAGCTTGTCGTAATCGGTCGTCTGGCCGAGGCGCGCCGCCTCGACGAGGTAATTCACCTTCTTGACCGGCGAGTGCACAGAGTCGATCGGGATCCATCCGATGCCGAGGTCCTCGTCGAAGTTCTTGTCCGCCGAGACGTAGCCACGGCCGCGCTTCACGCGCATCTCCATGTGCAGCTTGCCCCCCTCGGACACGGTCGCGATGTGCGCGTCGGGCTCGAGGATTTCGACGTCCGCGTCGGTATCGATGTCGCCCGCCTTGACTTCTCCCGCCTTGTCAATCCGCAGGTACAGCGTCTTGGTGGAATCGACGTGCATCTTCAGCGGAACCTGCTTCAGGTTCAGGATGATGTCGGTCGCGTCCTCGACGACCCCCGGGATCGGCGAGAACTCGTGCAGCACCCCGTCGATCTTGACCGCGGTGACCGCGGCGCCTTCGATCGACGACAGCAGCACGCGACGGAGCGCGTTACCGACGGTGGTGCCGAACCCGCGCTCGAACGGTTGCGCGTAGAAGCGTCCGAACCGATCCGTGATCGTCTCGCGCTCGAACTCCAGCCGCTTGGGCCGCTGAAAACCTTTCCAAAGCATGTCGCTATCTGTCCTTTCATTCGCACGCCCGAAGTTGGGCGCCGCGCCAGACCTGCTGTTTCGTCCCCCGCCTCCCACCGCAGGTCTGGGAAGGCTGCGGGCGGGGAACCCATCGCCGAAACCGAAAACTCTGAAACCTATTTGCTATACAACTCGACGATCAGCTGCTCCTGCACCGGCAGGTTGATCTGCTCGCGCGTCGGCAGCGACACGACGCGGCCCGTCATCTGGCCCGCGTCGAACGAGAGCCACTCCGGGATCCCGCGTCCCTTCACTTCTTCCATGGCGTGCTGGAGGGTCGCGTTCTGCGCGCTGGTGCCGCGGACCGACACGACGTCTCCCGCCTTCAGCGAGTAGGACGGCACGTCCACCTTGCGGCCGTTGATCATGAAGTGGCCGTGTCGCACGAGCTGGCGCGCCTGCGCGCGCGAGGTGCCGAGCCCGAGCCGGTAGATGATGTTGTCCAGCCGGCGCTCGAGCAGCTGCAGCAGCGTCTCGCCCGTGATGCCGCGCTGGCGGTCCGCCATCTCAAAGTAGCGGCGGAACTGGTTTTCCAGCACGCCGTAAATGCGCTTGACCTTCTGCTTCTCGCGCAGCTGCAGCCCGTAGCCCGTAGCCCACGAGCTTGGCTTTCCGCAGCTTGCCGTGCTGTCCCGGCGGCAGGTTGCGCTTCTCGATCGCGCATTTCTCCGTGTAGCAGCGCTCCCCCTTCAGGAAGAGCTTCATGCCTTCGCGCCGGCACAGCCGGCAAACGGGTCCGATGTAACGTGCCATTCTGTGTGTTCCTCAGTAGCTTCCAGTAGCCAGCTCCAGCTGACGCTTCCTTTACACGCGGCGTCGCTTCGGCGGCCTGCACCCGTTGTGCGGGATCGGCGTCACGTCGCGAATCGATTTCACGTCGATGCCAATCGTCTGCAGCGCACGAATGGCCGACTCCCGCCCGGCGCCCGGCCCTTTCACGCGCACTTCGACGCTGCGCATGCCGAAGGCCTTCGCGGCGTTGCCAGCCGCGATGGCCGCCTGCGTCGCCGCAAACGGCGTCCCCTTGCGGGATCCCTTGAAGCCGATGCCGCCAGCGCTCGACCACGCCACGACCGCCCCTTCAGGATCGGTGATCGTGATGATGGTGTTGTTGAAGGAGGCCTGGATGTGCGCAAACCCGTGATGCACAATCCGCTTTTCGCCACGCTTCTTGAACGCCTTCTTCTTCGTGGGCTTGCCGGCAGCCTTCTTTCCGCCTTCGGGCGGGGCTGACGCGTCGATCGGTTCGTTCTTGGCCATAACAATTCAGCTTCCAGCTTCCAGTTACCAGTGTCCAGTTCCCCATGCCCAGTCTCAAGAACCCGCGTTCTGAAAACTGGAAACCGGAAACTACACGGTCTTCTTCTTCGCCACCGCGCCCTTGCGCGGGCCCTTGCGCGTGCGCGCGTTCGTTTTCGTCCGCTGCCCGCGCACCGGCAGGTTGCGACGGTGCCGCAGCCCGCGGTAGCTGCCGATTTCCATCAGCCGCTTGATGTTCATCGAGATCTCCTTGCGGAGGTCCCCTTCGACGCGTCCCTGCTCTTCAATCACGCGGCTGATCTTCCGCACGTCCTCCTCGGACAAATCCTTGATGCGGATGTCCGGGCTGACACCCGCCGCCGTCAGGATGTCCGTCGAACGT